>JBKJNL010000153.1:0-3221 GCA_046593615.1 Myxococcota bacterium
GACGTTGTCGGCGGAGGCGCCTTCGGTGCGCTGCGCCAGGTGGTTCGTCATCTTGGTGACGAGGCGGGCGCCGATTTCTTCGTACTGCTGGAAGGCCGCGGCGACGGGGCCGAAGACGCTCTCGCTGACCAAAAGCTGCCGGGTCTCGACCTCGAGCACGCGGGCGTTGACCTTGATTTGTCCGCTCTTGTCGTCGCCGACGAGCTGCACCGATCCGATGACGATGAAGCGGGCGTCGACCATCTGGCCGATGGCGAGCGCCGAGTCTTCTTCGAAGAGACCGGTCTGGTTGCGCGCCAGCGCATTGATGGCTTTGTCGAGCTGGCTCTCTTCGACGACCTTGAGGGCTTTGTCGTTGACGATCTTGTTGATGATCGTGTCGGAGGCGCCTTCGCCGTAGTGGTTCAGCGACTCTTCTTTGTTGAGCACCTTGAAGGGCAGCACCGCCACCACGGGCGCGCGCTGCTTGCCGTCTTTGCCACTCGCGGCGGCCGGTGCGGCTTGCGCCGGCGCGGAGAGGGCCGCGACGCAGACGGCGGCAGCGACGACAAAGGAGCAGGAGAAGCGGCTGAGCATGAAATCCTCGGGCGACCGGGCGGAGCCGGAACGGATGCAAGATACCTGGACACGGTAGCTGTGCCACCCGCGTGGTCCGCTGTGAGCCGGAGCATGCCGTGACGCCGACAACCGGGGGTGACAAGATCCATTCCTGGTCGGCCAACCCGGTTGTGATCCTGCTCGCTGCAGCCCGGGTACCCCGGTCGAGGCAGCTCGGGCCGGGAGCCGTCTCTGATTGCCGCCGAAGCGGACTGGTGAGGTCGAAGATGAGCGCTGTAGGTCGCGACCAGATCGTCAACGCGCGCGGGTTCGGCGCCGCCCGTTTCAACGTCGTCGTTGTCGTCGCCCTCGCCCTCGGCGGCGTCGGCGCCTGCGACGCGCCGGCGAGCCCGCCGCAGTGGTCGGAGGCCCGCCCCATCGTCACCAGCCGCTGCAGCCAGTGCCACCAGGACGGCGGCGTGGCGCCCTTCCCGATCGTGACCCTCGACGACGTCCGCGCGTTCAACGCCGCCATCAGAGACTCCGTCGTCGACGGGTCGATGCCGCCGTGGAAGGCCGACCCGACCTGCAACGCCTACGCGAACGACCGCCGGCTGGGCGACGACGAAAAAGCGACGCTGCTCGCCTTTCTCGACGCCGGCGCGCCCGCCGACGACGGCGACACCGCGGCCATCGACATCCCTGCGTTGCCGCGGCTGTCGCGCACGGACCTGGCTCTGACGCCGTCGTCGACCTACGCGCCGACCGAAGACGACAACTACCGCTGCTTCGCCATCGAGTGGCCGCTGGCGACGCCGGCGTACATCACGGGCTTCGACTTCCTGCCGCTCGAGGGCGGCCTCGTGCACCACGCCAACCTCTACGTGAACGAGCCCGCTGATCGTCAGATTTTCCTCGGTCGCGAGGCCCGTGACGACGTCGTCGGCTACGACTGCGGCCTCGGCAGCGCGGCCAACGGCGCCCAGTTGCTCGGCAGCTATGCGCCCGGCGCCTCGGCCATCGAATACCCCGACGACAGCGGCATCCTGGTCGAGCCCGGCAGCGTGCTGGTCTTCGAGGTCCACTACGGCCACGGCGGTGACGGCAGCGTCGACCAGCCGACCCTGGAGCTTACGCTCGAAGACTTCGTCGCCCGCCGCGCCCTCGGCGCCGGCTTCTGGAATTTCCTCATCTGGGACGACGGGCAGATGGCCATCCCAGCGGGCTCGGCCAACGTGACCCACTCCGTCACCCTCGAGCCGAGCGGCTACCTGGCGTCGTTCGCGCCCTGGTTCACGGCGACGAACACGAAGATCCACGTCGGCGGGCTGCACATGCACCGGCTCGGCAAGAGCGGCTTCATCGGCGTCGACTCCAACGGCGAGCGCACCTGCCTGCTGGCCATCAACGACTGGGATCCAAACTGGCAGGAAGGCTATACACTGAAAGAGCCCATCCCGTTTGTGTTCGGTCGCGACGAGCTGGTGCTCGAGTGCATCTTTGACAACTCCGCAGAGAACCAGCCCTTCGTCGACGGGCACCCGCGGGCGCCCGAGACGCGCAACTGGGGGCCCCGCACCGACGACGAGATGTGCATGGGCTTTTTGTACATCGTTCCCGACGAGTGACCGTCTGCATGACCTGTCACGCAATTCCTGGCGGGACACCGACCTCAGGTCGACGACGCAGCATCACGGCGGTGGCGACGACGACGACGACGACGACGGCGCTGGCGACCTGAGGGTCGGGATGAGCCAGAGCCAGGCCGCGATGAAAGCGAGACCTCCGAGGGGGGTGATGGCGCCGAGCACCTTGAGGTTCGTGAGCGTCATCGCGTAGAGGCTGCCGGAGAAAAAGACGACGCCGACGACGACGAGGGCGACCCCGGTTCGTGCCCGGGCGCAACGCGGCGCGAGCGACGCAAACACCGCCGCCAACAGGGCGTGGACGAGGTGGTAGTGGGCCGCCGTCTGCCACCACGCCGCGCGTTTGGCGCCGTCGGCGGCTTCGTGGAGCATCGCTTCGAGGCCGTGCGCGCCAAACGCGCCCAGGGCGACGGCGAGGGCGCCGACGACGGCGGTGACGGCGAACAACGGACGATCCGGGTGGGTTTGCAGCATCGGTGCTCCGGGGGGTCTAGGATGGGGACGTGGCGTTCCCCCTGCTGGTCTTCATCGCTTATCTGGTGCTCGGCATGGGCACCACCACGGCGCTGTGGTCGGGGAGCAAAGAAGAGCTCGACATGGCCATCGGCCTCGAGCTCGACGACGAAGAAGACCAGCCGCTGTTCCGCATGCTGCTCTCGGTCTTCTTCCTGCTCGCCTGGCCGGTGGTGTTCTGGGACGCGTTCTCGAAACGCTGAGCCGCCCTGACCCGCGCGCCCTCCGCGCCCGTCACAAGGCATCGCCAAAAGTCGCCCGTCAGACTAGACACCGGCCATGCGTGTCGTCGTCGTTGTCGCCCTTCTGAGCCTCTCGTTGGGCTCGCTCTGCTCGTGCCCCGCCTCGAAGCCCATCGCCAGCGCGCACAAGGTGCGGACGCGGGCCGAGCTCATCGGCGGACCCCGCGCCCTCGGCGAGGTCGGCGACTGGATGCTCGAGAACGGCAAGGTCCGCTTCATCATCCAGGACGCCGACCTCGCCGAGGGCGCGGGGTCCGCCGATGAGCTCGGCCCGCGTCCGCAC
>JBKJNL010000327.1:0-7327 GCA_046593615.1 Myxococcota bacterium
GCACAACGAAGAACCGCCGCGACGCGTGACCGCCCCGGCTGCGCAAGACGCTTTTCACCGGGATGGGGGACAGGGCCGCAGGGCCGGAGGTTGTCGCCTCGGTCGTCGTCATGATCCGACGTAGGATCTCGCCCCGGCCTGTCAGGTGCAGCCTGTCAGGTGCCAGACGTCAGGTTTCGCTATGCGATGAACGAGCGCGGATCAGAACACCTGTTTGCGCTTGTTCGACGGCAAAATGCCCAGAACCTCTCGATACTTGGCAACCGTCCGGCGAGCGATGTCGATGTTGCGGTCGTGCAGGATCTTGACGATCGCAGCATCGGACAGCGGCTTCTTGGGGTTTTCGCCTGAGACAATCTTCTTGATTTCGTCTTTGACCGCTTCGGAGGCGATGTTTTCACCATCGCCCGTATTGATCGACGAATTGAAAAAATACTTGAGCTCAAAGACACCGCGCGGCGTGTGCATGTATTTGCGGCTGGTGACGCGGCTGACCGTCGACTCGTGCATTTCGATGTCGTCAGCCACCTGTTTCAGAATCAAGGGTTTGAGCGGACCATTGCCGTCAAACCAATCCCGTTGGTACTTGAGGATGCTCTCGCACACCCGATAGATGGTGCGCTGGCGCTGGTGGATCGACTTGATGAGCCACGTCGCCGTGCGCATCTTTTCCTTGATGTACGACCGCGACGGGTCGGCCACCCGGATGCCGGCCGCTTTTTGCGCCTGCGCCTCGCGCATCTTGTCGACGTAGAAGCGCGACATCTTGAGCTTCGGCAGGCCGTCTTCATTGAGGCTCACGACCCAGTCCTCGCCGAGCTTCATCAAATACACGTCAGGTGTGATATACTGGGAGTCTGGGTTCGAACCCTGAGCAATGAAATTTCTCGACGGTCGTGGCTCGAGCTGTTCGATGATCTTCATCGCTTCGCCGACGTCATCGAGCTGACACTTACAAAGGCGCGCGATGGCGGCGAAGTTGTGCTTCTCGGCCTCTTTCATGTGCACGTCGACGACAGTCCAGACCAGGCAGTCGGCGTCGTAGCCCCAGACCTCGAGCTGGGCCAGCAGACACTCGCGCAGATCGCGCGCCAGGCAGCCGACGGGGTCGAAGCGCATGATCTTCTTGCGGACCAGCTCGACCCATTCGACGGCGACGTCGAGGTCTTCGGCCACCAGCTGCACCGGGTCGACTTTTTCTCCGACGGTCTTTCCCGCAGGCGCCGGACCGTCCTGCAGCATCTCGGGCTCGGCGTCGTCGGCGTCGTTGGCATCGTCGGCATCGTCGAGGCCGGCGGCGACCAGGTCGACGTCAAGGTCGGCGGCGTCCTGCAGCATCTCCGGCTCAAGCGCAGCGGCAGTGGCCGCGCCAGTGGCCGTGACAGGAGTGGCGGGTTGACCTGGCGACCCGAGCTGGGCGGGCTGTTGCAGGTTGCTGACGCCGGTGCGGCTCCAGGGGCTGCTCGACGAGCCGTGACCCTTCGGGTGGGCGCTGCCGAATTCGTTGGGCACCTCGTGCGGCAGCTCTTTGGGGCCGCGGCCCCGGGGAGCGTTGGGGTCGATGACCTTCGGGGCCTCCGGCTTCTGCATGGCGCCCGAGTCGAGGAAGCCCTCGTCGTTCATCTCGCCCATGAGCCGGACAGCGATCTCACGCTCCAGGGCGTTCATGTTGCTCATGCGGACCTGCCAGAGGAGGTGCTCCTCGAGGGTCTCGCCGCGGGTCAGGGTCTGATCGATGCCCGGCAGGTCGTCGAAGCCGGCGTCTTTGCCGTTGCCGGCGGTGGGGGGCAGGTAGCTGTACTGGTCGGCGTAGGCCTCCCAATCGATGGACGGCTCTTGAGCGCTCTGCTCGGGGGTCGAGACCTCGGCCGGCTTCTCCGACATCGGCGCCGCCGAAGGCATCTCGGCTTCGCGGGCTTCGGTGGGCATCCTTGGGTCGTCGAGCATCTCCTCGAGCACCGGGTTGTCGACCAGCTCCTGGGCGACCGCGTCCTTGAGCTCCAGGTGGTTCAGCGTCAGCAGCTTGATCGCCATCTTCAGCTGCGGGGTCATCACGACGCCGAGTTGCAGCTTGGGAACGAGCTTGAGCTCCATCTGACCACTCCGTGGGTCCGCAGGCCCCGCAGACCTCACCGACCGAAAATCGACCCTGTGGGCCGTGGACACTACGCTGGCACAACGTTGGCAGCATAGGGCCGACTCCTGTGTGCCGCAGGCATCCCAATGCGATTTCTCCGGATCATTCCGGTTCATCCGCATCCGGATGAGGTGGATCCTGCGCGGCGGACGGCACCGCTGCGTGGACCGGTTGCCGCATTGGCCCGAAACCGAAACCGGAACGGTCCAGGCGATCCCGACCTCGTCGCCTGGCGTGGACTGTTCCGGTTCTGAGGGTGCCGCGACCCACCGAGCAGGCGGTTCCGGCGACCACGACGTCGTCACGGAGGGCCCCGGCGCCACCGGGCCGTCGCCGCTTGTCGACCGCTGTTCAGCGGCCGGGCTGGGTTCGAGCAGACCCCTTGGGGTGGGTCCGAGGTGACCCGCTGCGCGTCGCGTCCGGCTGCGGGCCAACGTCGGACGCCGGACCGAGGTTGGCATCCGGCCGCGGCCCCCTCCTCTGGCACACGCCTTGGAAAAGCAGGCTGCACGACCCTGGGAGGAACCATGAGCCTGGCCGACGCCTGCGACTTCGAAGACGAAATCACCGTGGAGCTCTTGATGACCGGACCCGCCTTTCAGGCCGTCCTCGCCGCGGCGCGCCGCCGGGAGGCCGACCGCTCCCACGACTGCCTCGAGCCCGAGTCGATGGCCTCGAGCGCCGACTCCCACTGAAGACAGGGCCGGCGCCCTGCGGAGATCGTGCTAAGCGGTCGGCGTGGAAGAAGCCCCGGTTCGTCGTCGTCAAGCAGCCCTCACCGGCCTCGTCTTGTCGGGAGGCGGGGCCCGCGGCTGCTACGAAGCCGGCGTCATCAAGTACATCCGCAACGAGCTGCCCGCCCGCACCCGGGCCCACGCCCGCTTCGAGATCATCTGCGGCACCTCCGTCGGCGCCATCAACACCAGCTTCCTGGCGGCGACGTCGCACCAGCCCGAGGTGCAGGGCCGCGCCCTCGCCGACGTCTGGGAGCGCCTGCGCATCGACGGCGTCTACCAGGTGGGCCTGCGCGAGCTGTTGAACCTGCCGAAGTTCCTGCTCGGCTCCCGCGGCCGCGGCGAGATCGACGACGTCGTCGGGCCCGGCCGGCTCGGTGGTCTGCTCAACACCTCGCCCCTCGAGCAGCTGGTCCGGCGCGGCACCCGCTGGAGCCTCATCGACGACAACATCCAAAGCGGCGTCTTGAAGGGCGTGTGCATCAACGCCACCCACGTCTCGTCGGGCAAGACCCACAGCTTCGTCCACGTCAAAGACGGCAAGCTGCCGCCGTGGTCGACCGACCCCGGCATCGTCGCGCGCGCCGTGAAGATCAACGCCGAGCACACTTTGGCGTCGGCCGCGATCCCGTGGATCTTCCCCTGCGTCGACATCGACGGCGAGGTCTACTGCGACGGCGGACTGAAGCTGAACACGCCGATCTCGCCGGCCATCCGATTGGGCGCCGACCGCCTGCTCGTCATCGGTCTGCGCGCCAAAGAAGAGCCCGTCGAAGGCGGCATGCTGCCGCCGCCCCAGGCCCGCACGAGCTCTGATGCCGTCGAGCAGTCGCCGTCGGCGGCATTCTTGTTGGGCAAGATTCTCAACTCGTTCCTGAGCGACAAAACGGAATATGATCTGCAGCGCCTTGAGCGCTTCAATGCATTGCTCGAGGCCGGCGAGCGCGCCTATGGCGAAGGCTTCGGCGACGCTCTCGGCGCGGCCATGACCAAGTCCCGCGGCCAGAGCTACCGCAAGGTCGAGGCCTTGATGGTGCGGCCCAACGAAGACATCGCCGCCGTGGCCGCCAAGCATCTGCGGCTCGGCTCCGTCGTGACCCGGGCCGGGCCGGTGGTTGGTCCGATCTTGCGGCGCCTGGCCGGAACCGGCGGCGAGCGCGAGGGCGACCTGTTGAGCTACCTGCTGTTCGACGGCGAATACGCCGCCGACCTGGTGGCCATGGGCATGCGCGACTCCGATGCGATGCGCCAGAAGCTCATCGACTTCTTTGCCGTCTGATTCGACGATTCATTCGTAGAAGTCAGCGCTTTCACTGTCTCGTCAGAGGTTCGATCATGCGCCAGACGGAATTCGTGGCCAAGGACATCCAGGTGAAAAACGAGGAGAGCCTCGTCGTGGTCACCTGGGGCGATGGCCATGTCAGCTCGATCCCCATCGCGCGCCTGCGCGGCTACTGCCCGTGCGCGGTCTGCCAGGGCCACGACGCCTCGGGCATCAAGTTCGTGCAGAACAGCTGCAAGGCGATCTTCGACGCCCAGCTGATCGGCCGCTACGCCGTGCACTTCAAGTTCGCCGACGCCCACGACACCGGCATCTACCGCTGGGACACCCTGCGGAAGCTCGATCCCGCCGAGCTCGAGCGGTGGGGTCCGCCCGAGACGTCGACGAAGGACTCTTCGAGCAGGTAGTGTCGACGGGCTCATGCGCCCCCTCGCGACCTCTGTTTTCGTCGTCGTGCTGCTCTCGCTCCTGGGGGCGGGGTCAGCCGAGGCCGCCCGCCGTCGCCGCCCCAGCAAGCCAAAGAACGAGCCCCTCGACATCGTCGTTCTGCCCTTCGGCGCTGTGAACGGAAAAAAGGCGCAAGAAGCCAAAGAGGCCCTCGAGCTCGAGCTCGAGCTCGTCGACAACGCCCGCGTGGTCGACGCCGAGCAGGTGCTCGCCGACCTCGACAACGCCGGCGAAGACGCGTTTTCGCCGGCCGCGCTCGCCCGCATCTTGAAGAAGCGCGGCATCGAGGTCCTTGTGGGCACGCCGCCGACGACCGGCAGTGGGAGCGCGACCAAGCCATTCGTCGTCGCCTGGGGCAACGATGGTCAGCCGCGGGTGTTCCGCGAGCTCGCCGCCGGCGCCACCGTCGACCAGATCGCGGCCACGTCGTTGTCGGTGCTGAAGCCCGCGCTGTCGAAGTGGGCGACGTTGAAGGCGCAGAAGCTGCCCGCGAACAAGGGCGGCACAAAAGCCGACGGCCGCGGCGATGCGCGCGGTGGTGATGACGGCGATGTGCTGGCCGGCGACGACGACGACGAAGATGAGGCCGCGCCGAAGAAGCGCGCTTCGGAGCGCGAGCCCAACGCACCCGTCGCCCAGAAGCCCAAGGACCCGAGCGACGACGCCGCGCGCTCAAGCAGAGGCGCACGGTCGCGCGCCCGCTCCCTCGATGGCGATGACGCGCCCGAGCGCTCCCGGTTGGTCGACGACGACGAAGACCGCGCGCCCCGCCGCCGCCGTGCGGCGATCGACGAGACCGACGTCTCCGGCCTCGATGGCGAACGGCGCTCGTTGCTCGACGTCGAAGACGAAGTCGACGCGCGCGGCGGCGCCGCCAAAGACAGCCACCTCATCGGCGTGTCCGGCACCTTTGACGGCGCCACCTGGTACTACGCGTTCGAAGGCAACGACGGCGTGCAGCCCGACGCCGTGCAGGCCGGCTTCTACCCGGGTGGCGCGGTGCGCGCCGACCTCTGGCCCTTCGAGAACGTCGGCCTCGACGTCTCGGCGTCGCTGGCCGCCGTGCAATTCCAGATCAACTCCAACGCCAACCTGGCCATCACGCCAACGAAGTTCGTCTCGTGGCACGTAAACGGCGGCGCCGCGATCAAGGCCCGCTACCTGCTGCGCTTCTCCGAAGAGGGGCCGCTGCGTCTCGTCGGCATCGGGGGCCGCCTCGGCTACCGCTACTGGGGCGCCTCGGTCGAGCAGCAGGTCGTCAACGGCACCAACGAAAATCTCACCGTGGTTCCCGGATTTCAACTGCATGGTCTTGCCGTGGGCCCTGAGGTCTATCTACCGCTCTTCATCGGCGAGCGTCGCCTGGAGATCGAGTTGAAAATCGATACTTTGCCAGCGACCTTCTACAGCGAACAACCAGACAACCCGGGGGGCTCGTCGTTGGCGTTCGGCTACCACGCCGAGCTGCTGGCGCGCTTCGACCTGTTTGGCGGCTTCTTTCTCGAAGGGGCAGCGAAGAGCACCGGTGCGACCATCAACTTCGAAGGCGAAGGCGATCGCTTCACCGTCGACGGCGCCAACCAGTTGGTGTCATTGAAGGGCGGCCGCTCGGTGAACGCCTCGGCGGGCTTCTCCGTCGGCGTCGGGTTCATGTACTGAGCCCCGTCAGAGCAGCCGTCAGAGCAGCCGTCTGAGCAGGCCTCTGAGCGGGCGTCAGCGGGCGGCGACGACGACCAGCGCCGCCAACGACGACGCCACAATGAACACCAGGCCGATTCGCAGGGGATCGGTCCGGCTGAAGGGCAGCGGCACCAGCAACAGCGCCGCGCTCATGACGGCGACCGCGGCTTCGACGATCTCCCCGCCCGGGCGGGCGATGGAGGCGTTCAGGGCGACCACGACGATGATCATGGTGGCCGCCGCCGCGAGCGGCAGGCCCGTCGATCCGCGCGCGATGTGCACGACGCCGGCGAACGCGTAGACGACCGCCCCGACCAGCAGCGGCAGGAAGGGATCGTGTCGTCCGGCGATCCACAGGGCCGGCACCACCGCGAACGCCAGCCCCTTGCTGGTGAGCCCGAGGCGCACCGACAGCGACTCCGGCCCGCCCTCGATGCGCCCGACCAGCGCGTGCACGAACAACGACCACGACAGCGCCCCGGCGATGACGACGTCGCGGGCGGCGCTGCGCGGGGCCATGACCAGCACCAGCGCCGCCACCAGGCCCGACAACAGCGACGACAACGTCAGCGGCGTCGCCCACGTCGGCGGCAGCGTCGAAAACAGCTTCGGCCGCGGCGCGAGGGGCGCGGTCATGGCGTCGCGACTTCGTCGAACGAATGAAGCACGCGACCAGCATGCGGATTGCCCAGCGCTGCGTCCACCGCGTCACGGCCTGCGACGGGGGCAATCGTCAGATCGTGAAATCGCCGAGAAAGACCGTGGCGTGCTTGACGTCGAATTCGACGACGTCACCCTGCTGCACGCCGAGGGCGTCGAAGTCGTCGCGGCCGACATCGACGTCGACGCGCTCGTCGCTGTGCAGCAGCTGCAACCGGATCTTGACCCGCGGCCCCACCACGCGGATGCGCTCGATCCGGCCGAGGCGGGCGTCGTTTTTTTCGTCGCCGGCGGAGCGCGGGGCCCGCGTCAACGTCACGTTCTCGGGGCGAACGAAGGAGACCGAGCCCGCCTGCCCCGCCTGCCCCGCCTGGCCCGCCTGCCCTG
>JBKJNL010000376.1:0-2510 GCA_046593615.1 Myxococcota bacterium
GTGCTCGGCCGCATGTCGATTCTCATCCCGGCGCGCAACGAAGCCTGGAACATCGAGGCCTGCGTGCGCGCGGCCTGCGCCCTGCCCGTGGCCGAGGTCGTGGTGTTCGACGACGGATCCGACGACGACACGCCCGGCATCCTCCGGCGCCTCGCAGCCGAGCTGCCGAGCCTGCGGGTCGTGCGCGGTGACGGCGTGCTGCCCGTCGGTTGGGTGGGCAAGGCCCATGCGTGCGCGTCCCTGCAGCAGGAGGCCCGTGGCGACTCGCTGTGGTTCGTCGACGCCGACGTCGCCGTCGAAGCCGGCGCCCTGGGCCGGCTGGCGTCGCTGGTCAGCGATCTGGGCGCCGACATCGTCACCGCCGTGCCGCGCCAGCGCATGGTGACGGCCGCCGAGCAGCTGGTGCTGCCGCTGTTGCACCTGACCTACCTGGCCTGGCTGCCGCTGCCGCTCATCTGGCGAACACGCGACCCGCGGTTCCTCGCCGCCAACGGTCAGCTGCTGTGGCTGCGGCGCGAGACGCTGCTGGCCCTCGGCGGCTTCGAGCGCATCAAGGGCGAGATCGTCGACGACATGGCCCTGTGTCGCGCGGCCAAGCTGGCGGGTCGCCGCGTGGTGTTCGCCGACGGAACGCGCCTGGCCTCGTGCCGCATGTACCGCTCCGCCGGCGATGTCGTGGCCGGCTTCTCAAAGAACCTGCACGAAGGCGTCGGCTCCACCGTCGGCGTGGTCGGCGCCGTCGGCGTGAACGTTGTCGCTTTCGTCGTGCCGGCGTTGCTGCTGCCGTTTTTTCCGGCGCCGCCGGTGGTCACAGCCGTCGTCGCCGGGCTGCTGGCGCGGGTGTTGTTGGTGCTGCGCTTCGGCCACCCGCTGTGGAGCGCGGTGCTGTTCCCCGTCGGCGTCGTCGCCATCGCGGCCATCGCTGCCAACTCGCTGCGCTGGAGCGCGCGCGGCGCCATTGCCTGGAAGGGCCGGCAGTATGCGCCGCGCGCGGCGCGGGTCTCTCCGGCTGCGCGCGTTCACCCAACCGCCGCTCGCGACCGGGTGACGTCGTGAAGGCACCGGTGGACGCGGCGCGACTGCGCAAGCGGCCGTGGGCGCTGCGGCTCGCGCGCCGGTACGCGCGGCGGGTGCTGGCCCGCCGCTTCGAAGGCGTCTACGTCGACGGCCTCGACGAAGCCCGCGCCGCCGCCGCCGCCGGACCGCTGCTGTTCTGCGCCAACCACCTCTCCTGGTGGGACGCGTTCGTCGTTGTCGTCGTCGACGAAGCCCTCGGCACCGACGGCTTCGCCGTGATGGACGAGCACAACCTCAGACGCCTGCCGTTCTTTGGCGCCCTCGGCGCGCTGCCGTTGGCCCTCGACGATCCGCGGCGCGCGCTCGGGCAGCTGGCCGCCACGCGCGACCTGCTCGATCGACCCGGGCGGGCTGCGTGGATCTTTCCGCAAGGGCGACAGACGCCGTCGTGGCGACGTCCGCTGGGCTTCCACCGGGGCTTCACCCGCGTCGCCCAACCGGCTCCCGCGCTCCAGGGCCCGAACGGGTGCGCCGTGGTGCCGGTGTCGCTGCTGATCACGTTTCGCGAGCGGGCCGAGCCGGCCCTGCTGGTGCGCCTGCACCCCGCCCGGCACCTCGACGGACGCGCCGGTGCCGCCGACGTCGAAGCCTGCGTCGTCGACGGCATCGACGCCCTCGACCGCGGCGTCGTTGCCGATGTCTTGCCACCGCTGCTCGTGCCCGGCACCGCGCGCGCCGCACAGACGTCGGCGGCGACGCGCCTGCTGTCCCGCCTCATGGGGTCACCGTGATGGCTTTCGTCGTCGTCGCAGTGCTCGCCTCGGCCCTGGCAGCGACGCCGCTGCCGCCGGGGCGCTACCGGCTCGATGTCAGCATCTCTTCGTCGACGGCAGTGCCGCTCATCGGCGACTCGGTGACGCGATCGATGTCGGTCGTCGACATCGATGCCAGCGGCGACGCCCGGCAGCAGACCTGCGCCATCACCACCACCGGCCGCGGCTACGTCGTGCGGGCCACACCCCGCGCCCTGGCCGCGCTGCCCGTGCAGCGCTACCGCTGGGTCGTCGACGGCGACCGCGTCTACGCCGACCCGGGACCCCTGCGCTTCGGCGACGACGACGGCGACCGCGACGGCGCCGTCGGCCTGGCCATGGACCTCACCATCGATGCGTTTGGATCCTTTGTCGTGCAGGTGCAGAGCAGCGGCCACACGGTGCTCGCCGGCACGCGCACCGACGCCGGCGCCGGCGGCCGGGCCATCGTCAAACAGAGCCGACAGCGCGTGCTCTCGGGGCTGCCCATGCGCGTCGATGGCGAGTCCCGCGTCGACGACGCCCGCTTCGTGCTGACGCGCCTCTCCGCCAGCGTTTCGGGCGGCGGCGGCGACGGCGGCGATCGCAGCAAGGACGGCGGCGCGCCCGACGTCGGCTGCCCGTGATCACGCTGACCGCGCCCCAGCGGGCGCGCGCGCCCGCCCAGCTCCCGCCGCCGGG
>JBKJNL010000579.1:0-3758 GCA_046593615.1 Myxococcota bacterium
AATGCGATGGCCGATCGATCCCTCGCCGCCGTCGACCGCGGCGCGGCCAAACATGCCGACGTGCGAACGCTGGGCAGATGACCCAGATCGACGACGACCTTCTCCAGCGGCTGCAGGCCAGCTTTCTCGAGGAGCTCGAGGATCGCACGCGGTCGATGGCGCTGTTGTTGGCGAAGCCGCACGACGATCCCCACCGCGACGAAGACCTGCTCGACCTCTACCGCTCGGCCCACAACATCAAAGGCGCCGCGCGCGCCGTCGGCTCGGATGATGTGCAGGCTCTCTGTCACGAGCTCGAGTCGCTGTTCGCGTTGGTGCGCGAAGAGCGCCGCGGGCTCTCGCCGAGCGAGGTCGAGCAGGCCCAGCGCCTCGTGGAGACGGCCCGCCTGCTGGCGGTCGGCAACCGCACACCGGCGGCCGCCGTCGGTGAAGCACCGGGTCTCGCCGTGCCCGATCGCAAGACCTCGATGCGCGTGCGCGTCGACCGCATCGACGCCGTCATTGGCGCGGCCGGCGAGGCCTTTGGCGTGGCCAAGAAGGTCACCGCCGACGTGCAGTCCTTGCAAGACCTCGAGGTGCTCGTGCGCCAATGGCGCACCGACCCCGAGCTCGCCGCCCACCGCGATCGCCACGCCGCGCTCGAGATGCGCTTGCGCAGCCTGCGCCTGACATTCTCGACCGACGCACGCCGCCTCGAGCGCACGCTCTCGCGGCTCACCGACGACGCCCACGCCACCCGCATGGTGCCCGTCGGCGACGTCTGGGAGGGCGTCGAGCGGCTGGTCAAGGAGATCGCCGCCCACAGCGGCAAGAAGGTCGACGTCGTCGTCGGCGGCCAGCTGGCCGAGATCGATCGCGAGGTCGCCGAGCAGCTGCGCGAGCCGGTCTTGCAGTTGGCCAAGAACGCCGTCGACCACGGCCTCGAGCTGCCCTTCGAGCGGGTCGCCGCCGGCAAGGCCACGACCGGCACCATCCGCGTGAGCGCCACCCTCGACGGCGACCAGGTCGCCGTGATCGTCGAGGACGACGGCCGCGGCGTCGACCTCGCCGGCGTGCGCGAGCGGGCCCGCCGGCGCGGGCTGGTGGTGCCGGTGCGCGACGAAGAGGCGTTGCAGCTGGTGTTCGCGCCGGGGTTGTCGACGGCGGCGCGCGTCACCGACGTCTCGGGCCGCGGCATCGGCCTCGAGTCGGTGCGCCACGCCGTCGCCGGCCTGCACGGCCGGATCACGATCGAATCGACCCCGCAGCGCAGCACGCGGTTCACGCTGCGCGTGCCGCTGACCCTCGGCGTGGTGCGCATCCTCACGGTGCGCGCCGGCGACCTCGTCGTCGGCCTGCCCGCCGCCCAGGTGGTTCAGCTGCAGCGCAAGAAACCGAGCGACCTGCACCGCGTCGACGGCGTCGATGGCTTGTTCTTCGACGGCGAGGTCGTGCCGGTGGCGTCGTTGGCGCTGCTGCTGGGCCGCGAGCCCCAACCGGCCTCGCGCGAGCGCCACAACATCGTCATCGTCAACGCCGCCGAACGCATCGTCGCCCTCGTCGTCGATGAGCTGCGCCTCGAGAGCGAGGTGCTGCTGCTGCCGCTGCCGGCGCGCCTGGCGGGCCTTGGCCTGGTGTCGTCGGTGACCCAGGGCGAGCGCGGCGCGCTGGTGCCGGTGCTGGCGGTGGGACCGCTGCTCGAGCGGGCCGCCCACGTCGGCCGCGCCGCGACCCAGGCCCCCGTCGTCGACGCCATTGCCCGACGGCGCCGCGTGCTCGTGGTCGACGACTCGATCACGACCCGCACGTTGACGCAGAGCATCTTGCAGAGCGCCGACTTCGACGTGGTCGCCGCCAGCGACGGCCAACACGGGCTCGACGCCTTGCAAGACTTGCGAGACGGCGCCTTTGACATCGTCGTCAGCGACGTCGACATGCCGCGCATGGACGGCATCGAGCTGACGCGGGCCATCCGGGCCACGCCCCGCCTCGCCGCGTTGCCGGTGGTGCTGTTGAGCGGCCTCGGATCGGACAAAGACCAGCAGCGCGGGCTCGAAGCCGGCGCCAACGCCTATCTCGTCAAGAGCCGGTTCGAGCAGAGCCGCCTCCTCGAGATCGTCACCCAGCTCATCGAGCAGCCCCAGGAGTCGCCATGATCCGCACCCTTGTCGTCGACGATTCGCCCACCGCGCGGGCCCTGCTCATCGGCATCCTGCGATCGGATCCCGAGTTCGACGTCGTCGGCGAAGCCAGCGACGGCGTCGAAGCCGTGCGCATGACCAAGGAGCTGCGGCCGGATTTCATCACCATGGACATCCAGATGCCGCACATGGACGGCCTGCAGGCGACGCGCACGATCATGGCCAACACGCCGTGCCCCATCGTCGTCATCTCGAACCTCGATCTCGAAGAGGTGAAGACGTCGCTGAACGCCCTGCGCGCCGGGGCCTTGATGGTGCTGCAGAAGCCGGCGGGTCCGGCGTCGCCGGACTTTCCCCGGGCAAAGGCGCAGATCCTGGCGACGGCAAAGGCCATGGCGCGCGTGCGCACCTACGCCCGCACCAACGCCGTCGAGTCGTTGCAGCCGGCGGAAAAGACCGTCGCCGACCCCGACGCCCGGCCCCGCGTGCCGCCGCGGGTCATCGCCATTGCCGCGTCGACGGGCGGTCCAAAGGCGCTGCAGACGTTGCTCGGCGGGTTGCCGGCGACGTTCCCGGTGCCGATCGTGATCGTGCAGCACATCGCCAGCGGCTTCGTCGAAGGCCTCGCCTCGTGGCTGCAGGAGACCTCGCAGATCACCGTGCGCGTCGCCGTCAACAACGAGCGGCTCGTGCCCGGGGTGGCGCTGCTGGCGCCCGACGAGCGGCACCTGACCCTGGCTTCGGAAGACCGCGCCCGCATCAGCGACGAAGCCCCCAGCGGCCCGTTCCGGCCGTCGGCCAACGTCTTGTTCGAGGGCGTGGCCCGGGCCTGCGGCGCCGGCGCCGTCGGCATCATCCTCACCGGCATCGGCAACGACGGCGTCACGGGCTTGATGGCCATGCGGCGCGCCGGCGCCTTTGTCATCGCCCAGGACCAGGCCAGCTCGGTGTTGTTCGGGATGCCCGATGCCGCGATCCGCGCCGGCCTGCCCGACGTCGTCCTCGGGCTCGGCGCCATGCCAGAGTTCCTCGGACAGATCTGTGCGTCGCGGCGGGCGGGCGGGATAACACCTTGATGGTGCCGATGACGACCCCAGGCCGTGTCACTGCACCCACGGTCGAAGAGGCCGCTCGCCTCGACGCGGAGGCCGCCGAGCTCAGATGAGCCTGCGAGCAACGACGTCGGTGTTCGCCGCCGACGCCCTCGGACGCATACAGCGGCTGGCCGCGAGACGAGGCCGCGAACCGTGAGGAGCGACGACGACAAAGCGGCCCACGGGCCCCCTGTTGGGCTTGATGAAGATGGGCGCTCAGGCGGGTTCGGCTGCTTCGGCCTCAAGGGCCCGTTCGAGCATGTCGATGTGAACGGGTTTGGTCAGGAAGATGTCGAAGCCGGCGGCCATCGCCTGGAGGCGGTGGCGCTCCTCTGAGTATCCCGTCATGGCGATGAGCCGCACCGAGCGGCCGAGCACCGCACGCACGCCGCGCGCGACTTCGTAGCCGTTCAGCCCAGGCAGCGTGAGGTCGATGACGGCGACGTCGGGCTTTTCAGCGAGGATGTGCGCAAGGCCCTCGACGCCGTCGCGCGCTTCCACCACGGAGTGCCCGTGCCCCTCGAAGATCACGCGAAATCCTTCG
>JBKJNL010000639.1:0-8783 GCA_046593615.1 Myxococcota bacterium
CCAACGCAAAGCGTTCGCATTGCTGCTTGAGCGCGGCCATCAGGTTGCCGGTGGCGTCTTGCCCGCGCGGAATTCTCAGGCGCACCACGCCGTCGTGCTGGCGGTGGGCCCCGAAGCCGGTGAAGCGCAGTCCCGAAACCACCAGCAAAAACAGGGTGGTACCGACGGCTCCTACGGCGAAGTTGCCGGTGCCGGTGGCGATGCCGGCGCCGAAGCTGGCAAAGATGAACACCATGTCGAGCGGGTCGCGCAGGTTCGTGCGGAAGCGAATCAGCGCCAGCGTGCCGACGATGCCGATGCCGCGCGCCAGCGAGTTGCCGATGGCCAGCATCAGCATCGCGGCGACGATGCCGCCGACCACGAGGGCCTGGGCAAAGGTGCGCGAGTAGCTCAGCCCGCGAAAGCTCCAGGCGTAGACGGCGCCGATGGCCTGGCTGAGCACCCAGGCCGCGAGCAGCGTGACGATCGCCTGGCTGAAGGTGAGCGCACTGGTGTCGCCGAGGGCGCCGGAGAGGAAGTCCACGACGACAACAAAGCACAGCGGTGTCGTCGTCGCCACATTCACGACGGCCGCTGCTGCGTCGAGCTCGCAACGAGAGAAAACCGCGGCCGCCGGGTGGCAGCCGAATCAGTCGCGCGCGACGCGGCGGGTGACGTCGAGCAGGCCCTCCTCGGTGCCAAAGGTGCGGCGGATGCCGGTCGAGTATTTCGAGAAGCCGCGGCGCACGAGTCCCAGGTCGCGGATGATCGCCGCCAACCAGCGGGGCACCGTGCGCTCGAACTTCACTTCGATCAGCGTGAGCGAGCCGCTCTCGTCAAAGGCGACGGGGTCGTCGGCGGGCTCCCAGATGCGGTCGCTCTCGAGGGCTTCGTCGTCGACGGTGGCGAAGCTCATGCGCGTGTCAAAGGTGACGCGGACGTAGTTGTCGATGTCGCCCTTCCAGGCCTCGCGGGCGTAGCGCACGAGCAGCGTCGGCTGGGCGCCGCGGGCGTGCAGGCGAGCGCGGAAGTCGCGTTCGGCGTCGGTGGCGTCGGGGTGGTCGTCGCGCAGGCGTTGGCGCCAGCGCAGCGGCGGCACAAAGGCGCGGCTCTTGATGATGACGTCGCCGATGCGGTGCTTGACCTCGAAGAACACCGGGCTGTCGCCGAGCTTCTCGCCGTAGCGACGGACGCGCAGCTTGTAGCGGCGGCCGACGTTGTTGGCGCTGTCCTCGAAAAAGGCCAGCTTCGGCGTGTCGTAATAGAGGCTCGTGATGTCGTAGCGGTGGTCGGGCGACGCCGCCGAGTTGCTGTCGAGGGTGGCGAACGGCGCCATGCGGGCCCTGAATTCCTCGACCACGTCTTGGGTGACGATCAGCTTGTGCTCGTAACGCGGCGGGATCTCATGCGGGTTCATCGGCGCACCTTTGCTGCCGACGTTCTCGCAGCCGTGGGCTTCGGCGGCGGCTCGGTCACCACACGGCGGCGCTCGGCGGCCGGCACCGTCGACGACGCCGGCGGCTTCGGCAGGCGGCTCGTGATCTGGCGGAGCTTCTTGCTGCGCACGTGGCGCGAGAGCGAGGCGGTCTCCTCGACGACGAAGCTGACGGCCTGTTCGAGCCCATGCTCCTGCAGGTAGCGCTCGAAGCGGGCGCAGACGACGTCGGCGACGTCCTGGGCCGCGGCGCCGTCCTCGACGACGATGCTGAGACGAAGCCGGTTCTGCTCTTCGTGCACGAGCGCGAACTGCAACAGGCCGGGCACGTGGAGCAGCGCAATCTCCCAGGGGATCGGCGTGTGCGCCTGGAACGTGCCGCTGCCGTCGTCGAGGAAGACGACGTCGTCGGTTCGTCCGACGATCTCGACGCGGCGAAACGGCGACCCGCACGCGCACACGCCGTCGTCGACGCGGACCCGATCGTCGAGGCGATAGCGCAGCACCGGCTGCGTGTGGTTCAGCAGGTTGGTCACGAGCACGCGCTCCGACCAGGTGCCCGCCGCAACGGGGCGGTCGTCGTCGTCGACGGCTTCGATGACGGCGGCGTCTTCGTTGATGTGCAGGTGACCGAGCACGCACGACGTCGCCAGGGCCACGTGCTCGGTGGCCCCCCAGGTTTCGACCAGCTGGGCGTTGGGGAACGCCGCGCCGATGGCGGCCCGGGCTTGCGGCGTCAGCGGCTCGCTGCCGGCGGTGATGATCTCGGGGGCGATGCGCAGGCGTCCACGGCGCTGCTCGTGGGCCAGCACCTCGAGGATGGTCGCGTAGCTGTGCAACAGCAGCGGCGGTGCTTCGTTCAACGACGCCACGATCGCGGGCAGCGGATCGTCGATCGACAAGACCCGCACGTCGGCGACGGCGCGCCCGGCCTTTGGCAGGCGCAGCGCGAGCACCGACGTCATCGTGTGGCCGCCGACGGCGACCACGAAGGTCATGCGGTAGCGCCGTCGGGCCAGCAGCGCGAAGCCCTCGGGCTTGAGCTGACCGCGAAAGATGCGGGCGAACACGGTGGCCCGCAGGCGAGCAAACGAGGCGACGTCGCAGACAAAGACGCCGACCTCACCGGTGGTGCCCGACGTCGTCGTCACCAGGCAGCGATCGTCGAGCAACGCGCCCGGCGTGTGATTGCCGAGGAACGCCAGCGTGTGCAGCCGCGAAGGAGCGCCGCCCACGACGTGATCGTCGAACCCCCCCATCAGCGTGGCCTTGTCGACGACGGGGGCGTCGGCGAAGCGCCGCAGATCGCGGTAGGCGCGCGTGCCGCGGGCGACCTCGATGAGGCGGGCCAGACGGCGCTGCTGCAGGTCGACAACGACGGAGCGGCGGGCGCTGTTGCGCGCGTAGGCCTGCAGCAGCTCGGTGCCAAAGGCCTGGACCTCGCGCAGGCTCACGGGGCGGCAGGGCGGGGCGTCGACGACGCGGCCGGCGTGAACGAGGCCAGCTCCATGGTGGCGCCGGTGACCGGCGGGTTCGCGCCGAGCTGCACCTGCTGCTGCACGCGAATGAGGCCGACGCCCTTGGCGTAGACCCAGGTGATGAGCAGCTTGCCGATCTGACCGCTGTCGGGGTCGCGCGCGGTCTGCTCGCCGTGCACCTCGACACACGACGGAAAGGTGCCCGCCGGCACGGTGACGACGGCGTCGGTGGCGACGATCTTGTACGTCTCGGGCGCCTCGGCCTTTGGCCGCGCCGTCCAGGCGTGGTCGACGACGATCGGGTCTTGCAACACGAAGCGCTCGCCGTCGAAGACGCCGTCGCTGCGGGGCGCGAGCTTGCCGCCGTGGTTGTCGACGTAGAAGCCGCGCTCGTCCTGCTCGACGATGCGCACCTCCTGGGGCTCGGGAGGGCCGGGCGTGACCTGGTAGGTCCAGCGGTTGCCGACGGCGAGGGGCACGTAGTCGGCGGCGTGCCCGCTGGCCGACGACGACGACGGCGTGGTGGCGCAGGCGGCGACGGCCGCGGCGACGACGACGGCCAGGAGCGGTGAACGCAGCGGGAGCGGGAGCCTCATGCCTCCGGCATCCCACACACGATCACTCTCCTCAAATTCGCGGCACCCGAATTGGCGCGCTCAGGCGGCCTGGCGCGGGGCGCCGACGTCCGACGAGAACAGGGCGGCGGTGAACTCGGTCGGCGAGAACACGCGCAGGTCGTCGATTTTTTCACCGACGCCGATGTAGCGCACTGGCACCTTGAGCTCGTCGACGATGCCGAGGACGACGCCGCCCTTGGCCGTGCCGTCGAGCTTGGTGAGCACGATCCCAGTGAGCGGCGCTGCTTCGCCGAACTGCCGGGCCTGGGCGATCGCGTTCTGGCCGACGGTGGCGTCGAGGACGAGCAACACCTCGTGGGGCGCGCCGTCCATGGCCTTGCCCAGTGATCGCGAGACCTTCTTGAGCTCTTCCATCAGGTTGGCCTTTGTGTGCAGGCGGCCGGCGGTGTCGCAGAGGACGACGTCGAAGCCTTCGTTCTTGGCTTTTTTCACGGCCTCGAACAGCACGCTGCTGGGGTCGGATCCGTCGGGGCCGGTGACGATGTGGACGTTGGCGCGGTTGGCCCAGACCTCGAGCTGGTCGGCGGCGGCGGCGCGAAAGGTGTCGCCAGCGCCGAGCAGCACGCGGTGCCCCTGATCTTTGAGCTGCTGCGCGAGCTTGCCGATGGTCGTGGTCTTGCCGGCGCCGTTCACGCCCAAGACGAGGATGACGCGAGGCACGACGCCGCTGACGTCGAGCGGCTTGACCTCGACGGAGGCCAGGATCGCGGTGGCTTCGTCGCGCAGCGTCTCTTCGATCTTTGCCAGCGACGTCAGCTCCTTCTTCGACAGCTTCTGCTTCACGGCCTGCAGCAGGCGGTCGGCGGTGCGGGCGCCGATGTCGGCGGAGAACAGCACGTTTTCGATGTCGTCCATGACCGAGGCGTCGATGGTCTTGCCGCCGATCGCGGCGCTCAAGCGGCCCATGATCCCGTCGCGCGTCTTGCCGAGCGCGAGCCGCAGCGACTTGGCCTGCTCGGCGGCAGCGGCGAGCTTCTGCTGCGCGAGCTCGTCGTGGGCGCGGGCTTCGTCGGCGCGGCGGCGGGCGTCGTCGTCGCCGGTCTTGGCGGCTTCGACGGCGCGTCCAGCGGCGCGGCGGGCGGCGTCGGCTTCGGCTTTGGCGAGCTGGGCGCGCCGCTCGGCGTCGACGAGGTCCTGCGCCTTTGGCACCAGCTCGGTGGTCGTGGTCGTCGTGCCTGTCAGCTGCGGCAGCTCAGTCTGCTGGCGCGCCTGCTGCCCGCCTTGCTGTGCGGCTTGCTGGTCTGGTGTCAGCGGCTTCTCGAGCTCTGCGGTGAGCGCCTCGATGCGCTCGATCCGCTTCTTCTTCAGGTAGAGAAACCCGGTGACGACGAAGAAGAGCGCAAAGGCGATCAGGCCTATGAGGGCCAGATAGCTCTGCGGATCCGGCGCGACCTCCTGGGCCGCGACGAGAGAGAAGATGGAGACCATGGGCGGGATCTCCGGATCGGCCGTCCCCCTGTCAACCCGTTGCGCAGCGATGGCCTCGTGGATCACCATCCCGCCGTGCGGTCGCGTCTTCAGCTGGGCTTGTTCGATGCGGTGCCCAGCCGGCCCGTGACGACGTCGACTCCCGCGTCGATCGCCGGCCTGCCTGGTCTGCCGGCACTCGTTCCGGTGCTCGTCCCGCGGGGGCCCCCCGTCAGTCTGCTGACGTTGCAGACGCCCCGCGCGCCCACGCTCGCGATCACGGCGACGCCGGCGACCCCGAAAGCGCAGTCAAAGACCAAGCTGATCGTCGACGCGATCCTCGCCGTGTTGCCGGGCGCAAGGGTGCTCATCGTCGACACGCGATCGGTGCTGTTGTCGCAGAGCGAAAAAGACGGCCAACGCGTCGTGCGCGTGCACCAGATGTTCCTCGACGGCGACGACGAGGTGCGACGCGCGATCGCGGTCTACCTGGCGACGGGCAGCACCGCGGCCGGCGTTGTCGTCGACGAATTCGTCAAGCGCCGCGCGCACCTGCTGTCGTTCACCGCGCGCCCGCTGAAAGACGACGCCCACCGCGGCCGCGTCCACGACCTCGCGCCGCTCTTCGCGGCGATCAACGAGCGCTACTTCGAGGGCAGGATCGCGGCCGAGATCGGCTGGGGAATGGCCGGCTCACCCCAGCGCAAGAGCCGCCGCAGCATCACGTTCGGCTCGTACGACCACCGCGCCCGGCGCATCACCATGCACCCCGTGCTCGATGCGCCGCACGTGCCCGTCGTCGTCGTCGCGCGCATCGTCCACCACGAGATGCTGCACGCGAAGATCGGCGAGGCCCGCTCGCCGGCCGGTCGCCGCGTCGTGCACTCGGGCCAGTTCCGCCTCGAAGAAGCGACCTTTCACGGCGCGCGCGAGGCCGACGCCTGGCTCGACGCCCACCTCGATGAGCTGCTGCGCTGGCGCCCGAAGGGCTGAAGAATCAGAAAAAAGCGTAGAAGCAAAAGACGGAGAAGGCGGCTACTTCTTCGCTTTCTTTGTCTTCTTTTCCGGCTTCGACGTCTTTGATTTTTTCGAATGCCCGTGTTCGTGCCCATGCCCATGCCCGTGATCGGCGGCCTTGCTGTGGTCGATGGGCACGCCGATGTCTCTCAGCATCTTGCGCAGCTCGAGGCTGTGCATCTCTTCCTGGGCGATCTGGGTGCGCGCGAATTCCTCGAGATAGACCGAGCGGTCTTGCACCTCGTCGAGCAGCGTCTTGTAGAGCGTCAGCGCGCGGGTCTCGTGGGCGACGCTCTCCTCGAGAATGTCTTTCATGGCGTGGCGGTAGGTCTCGTCGATGTCGGCGATCTTCAAGGTCGGGTGACCGCCGAGGCCGGTCAGCAGCTCGCCGGCCTGCTGCGCATGCAGCAGCGACTCAGAGGCCTGGGCTTGCATAAAGGCGACGATTGGAATGCGATTGGGTCCGGCGACCATGAGCGAATAATGTGTATAGCGAACGACGCCAGCGAGCTCGAACTCCATGATTCTGGACAAGAGCTTCTGGGTGCGTTCGAGGTTCAGGTCTTTCACGGAGGCTCCTGGCGGCAGCGGAGGCGTGCCTTTGCCACGAACGGGGGAGAGAGCGAAACCCCGGAGCCGCATGAAGCTGGCGTGACTCAGGTCTTGGGTGGCACCGGGCGGTCGCGCATCAGCAGCGCTTCGTCGACGAGGCCAAGCACCTGCTCGAAGCGGAACGGCTTGGAGATGACCATGTCGACGCCGTTGGCCCGGGCCTTTTCGGGATCGAGCGTCGCGCCCCAGCCGGTGACGAGACCCACCAGCAGGTCGGGGCGCAGCAGCTTGGCGGCCGTGGCGACCTCGTAGCCAGACATGCCGGGCAGGCCGAGGTCGGTGAAGACCAGGTCGATGGCAGGGTCGCCGGCCAGCTTGTGCAGGGCCTCGGCGCCGTCGGCGGCGGTGATGACTTCGTGGTCGTTGGTCATCAGCATCTCGGCCAGGATCTCGCGGATGTTCTCTTCGTCGTCGACGACGAGGACACGGGCCCGACCCTTCGAGGTGACCATCTCGGTGGTGGGCTCGAGCTCGTCCGACGGCGGCTGCTGCAAAAAGGCCGGCAGCTCGAGCGTAAAGGTCGTGCCGCGATCGGGCTCGGTCGACGACGACACCACCTTCAGCTCGCCGCCATGGCGGCGCACGATGCTGTGGCTCACCGAGAGCCCGAGCCCGGTGCCGCGCTTGCCCTTGGTGGTGAAGTACGGGTCAAAGATGCGCGTGACGACGTCGGGCGGGATGCCGCTGCCATTGTCTTTCACGCGGATGATCACGTGCCGTGGTTGGCCTTCGTGCCCTCCATCCCGGCTGCCATCGTCGACGTCGGCGTCGTCGACGAGGGCTTGCAACAAGATGCGCCCGCGCTCGCGCGGCGCGTCGGCGAGGTCGAACACCGAGCCTTCGACGGCGGGGTCGGGCATGGCGTCGATGGCGTTGTGCACCAGATTGATCAGCACCTCGCGCAGCTCGGAGGGGTTGCCCGCCACGAGCAAGCCGTCTCGGCCCTCGGCCGTGAGCTCGACATTCTTGTCGGCCCAGCGGGACCGCGTCAGCTCGACGACGTCGGCGAGGATGCCGGCCGCGTCGACGGCAACGAAGTCGTCGAGGCGATCCTGCCGGCCGATTTCCTGGATGCGCCGCACGGTCTCGGCGCCGTCTTGCGCGGCCTTTTCGATGATGTCGGCGTGTTTCAACAGCGTGGCGTCGCGCAGCTGGGCCTTCAACAGCTGGGTCCGGCCGAGGATCGAGCCGAGGACGTTGTTGAAGTCGTGGGCGACGCCGTGGGCGATGAGGCCGATGGCGTGCAGCTTCTCGTTGTCGACCAGCTTCTGCTGCGCGTCGCGCAGCTCGAGGAGAGCCCGCTCGCGGCCCTCGAACAGGTTGGCGTTCTTGGTCGCGATCGCCACGTGCGTGCCGATGGCCGACAGCACCTGCAGATCGTTCTCGAGCAGCGGTGCGGTCGACGGATAGCCGAGCCAGATGGCCCCGAGCGGCTCACCGTCGACGAGGATCGGCACCGCGACCGCGGTGCCGACGCCCTGGCGGAAGAGGTCTCGCTCGTAGCTCAGCACACGCACCGGCCGGCCATCGAGGGGGTCGACGGTGACCTCGCCGCCATTCTTGGGTCGCACGCGCTGCACGGGTCGTCGCTCGGCGAGGCACAGGCCCATGATGGTGTCGTTGAAGCGGATCGGCACCGGCGCCGCCACGGGCTCGCCGTCGTCGAGCACGTGCACCGGCAGGAAATAGACACCCTCGCCGCCCGCGACATCGAGCGGCGGCGGATCGCCAGCGTCAGGCGCGGCACCGTCGACGACTGCTGCTGCTGCTGCTGCTGTTGCTGCGTCGTAGACGGGCGCGTGGTGGAACGGCGAATCGAGCCGGGCGATCAGCACGCGCATCGCGCCAAACAGCCGGTGCGTTGAACGGGCGACGGTGAGGGCGACCTCGTCGGCGTCGAGGGTCGAGGCCAGGGCCAGCGCCACCTCGTCAAGCGCCACGAGCTTCTTGACGGCGTTCTGCTCGCCTTCAAGCAGCGACGCTTTTTCGACGGCGTTTCCGAGGACGTTGCCGATCGCGATCATGAGATCGCGGTCGGCCTCGGTGGGCGTGCGCCCCTTGGCCAGCAGCGCAAAGGCGGCGCCAACGACGTGGGCGGCGACCAGCTCGTCGGCGTCGGCGTCGACGTCGGCGCCCTGCTGGCGGCTCTTGAGCGGCACGACGATCGCGGCGGCATAGGCCGCGTCGCGGATCTCGGAAAGCCCGATGCGCGGGTCG
>JBKJNL010000741.1:0-11902 GCA_046593615.1 Myxococcota bacterium
CCCACCGGCACCGTCGGCAACGTCGGCAACGTCGGCAACGTCGGCACCGTCGGCACCGTCGGCAACGTCGGCAACGTCGGCAACGGGCCCGCAACAGCGACGCCGGTGGTCGGCAACCCCAACGCCTCGGGCGCCGCCAGCGTCGTGCAGACGGTCAAGCTCGACGGCGGCTACACCGTCGGCGGCTCCAACCACGACTCCTACTCCGTCGCCGGCCAGAACGCTGGCAACAGCATGTACAACTCCGTCGGCAACACCGCCGGCGCCGCCGCGGCCAACGGGCAGGGCTACGACCGCGGCGCCATCGCCGTCTCGTCGGCCGCCGTCGACGACAAGCACTTCGCCATCGACGTCAAGACCATGCACTCGGGCAGCAGCCTCAAGGGCGGCGACGACGGCATGACCTTGTTCCTCGAGACCAAGATCCAGGGCAAAGACGCCAACGGCAGCCCCGTCGAGGTCATCGCCCGCCTGGCCACCGCGCTGAAGGGCAAGGCCAACAACGTCGACGCCCACAACGGCCAGCACCGCTTCGTCGTCAGCTACCAGGAGCTCGATGCGGCCCTGAAGGCCCACCACCCGAGCCTCTCGCTCTACGACACCAAGGGTGCCTTTGCCGGTGCCGGCGCCACCGTCGCCATCCGCGCCGCCTGGGACAACGGGCACAGCTGGGGTGGCTACGGCCGCCTCGGCGTCACCGAGATCCCGGCCCCGGTGAAGAAGAACAACGCGACGTCGGTGCAGGCCGGCAACGTGGCTTCGTCGTCGGTGAAGATCGCCGCCAGCGAGATGCCCGTCGACTTCGAGCACATCATGCCCGCGGCGACGCAGGCGAAGTACGCGAACATCTTTGACCAGAGCAAGCCGCTCAAGGTCTCGACCCGCCTCGAGCGCGAGCTCAAGGGCAAGGTCGCCGACGTCAAGCAGCACGAGGCCGCCATCGTGCGCATGCAGTTGATCGGCGCCGGCTACCAGCCCCTCATCGACGACATGCGCAGCGCGCTGGCCACCGAGCTGATGTCGAAGGCCAAGATGAAGCCGTCCGAGGCCCGCGCCTTTGCCGCCAAGCTGCACGTCTCGCCCCACACCGCCTGGGCCCAGAAAGACGCCAGCGGCGCCTTTAAAGATTCGGCGCGCCTCGCCGGCTACAAGCAAGACCCGCAGAAGCTCCTCGACGTTGGCCTCGCCAAGACGCCCGCCGAAGCCAAAGCGATGATCGAGTTCATCAGCAAGAACAACGTCGTGTTCCACGACCCGCTGCCCCTCGAGGACAAGTACAGCGGCAAGCAGAGCGAGATGGAGAAGTCCGTCATCCGCCGCGTGCGCAGCAACGACATCGCCGAGGGCGTCTACAACGTGAAGCCCGGCCCCGGAAAGCTGCAGTCCGAGGTCGACGCGTCGACGGCCGGCCAGCCCTGCGGCCTCATCCGCGCCCGCATCGAAGCCTCGGTCGAGCTGAAGTCGAAGCAGGTCTCGCGCGACGACATCCTCAAGTACGAGCAGAACGACGGCAGCTCGTTCAACGTCATCGGCCAGCTGCTCGAAGACGCCGGCGTCTACACCGCGGGCAACTACTCCCGCTACCAAGAAGGCCCCGGCGCAAAGGCCACCATCGTCGCCTTTGACATGATGCAAGAGCGCCACCGCTTCGACATCGAAGTCGACGGCATGAAGCTCGACACCTCCATCGACTTCGTCCAGGTCCCCAATCCCCCCGGCCCCGACGTCACGCGCAACATCGTCGAGATGGAGCTCGAGCATAAGTTCATCGAAGCCCCGACGACCGGTGGCGCGACCACCGGTGGCGCGACGACCGGTGGCGCGACGACGGGTGGCGCAGCGGCAGCGGCTGGCACCGCCACGCCAGCAGCGACGCCGGCCACGCCGACGTCGACGTCGGGTCCGTCGCTGAAGAACAACTTCCGCGATCTGGCCACGCAGCAGGCGGCCACCGCCGGCCTCGTCGATGCGTCGCTCAATGTGCCGCCGCGCTTCCACAAGCTCAGCGACCTCGACGACAAAGAGCTGTGGGAGACCAAGGAGCAGCTGGTCTCGAACGCCGTCACCAACGCCCTCATCGGCGTCATCTACCCGCAAGGCGTCACCTCGTGCGAGCAGAAGGGCGTCGAGATGGCCCGCGCCATGGGCAAGATCTGACGGTCTGACCTCGGCTTCGCGCTGACGGCGACAACAACGAAGACGGCGGCCCCTCGGCCGCCGTGTTCGTTGTGTCTCGTGGTTTCGTCGCTGGTCGGGGCGCCTCAGCCGAGCTTGGCGAGCGCCGCGGCGTAGTTGGGCTCTTGCGAGATCTCCGGGACCTGCTCGGCGTAGAGGACCTTGTTGTCGCCGTCGAGCACGAGCACCGCGCGGGACATCAGGCCGCGCATCGGGCCGTCATTGATGGCCACGCCCCACTTCGTGCCGAAGTCCGGCGAGCGGAACGTCGACAAATGGGCGCCGCCTTCGAGGCGCTCGGCGGTGGTGAAGCGCTTGTGGGCCTGCGGCAGGTCGGCGGAGATGTTGATGACGACGACGTCTTCTTTCTCCTGCAGCTTGCGGTGGAACTGCCGCACCGACGACGCGCACACCGTCGTGTCGAGCGACGGAAAAATGTTCACGAGCTTCTTCTTCTTCGAGAAGCTCGCCAGCGTCGCGTCGTTCAGCTCGCTGGTGGCGAGGTTGAAGTCGGGAGCAACGCTGCCGACGGCGGGCAGGGTGCCGACGGTGGTGGTGGGAGCGCCGCGAGAGGTGATGGTCGCCATGGGTAGCCTCCTGCCGGCCGTGCCGGCTGCGGTCTAGCTAGCACGCCCCGGCCGGATCGCGGCGGGACGGGGTCGGAAACCCCAGGGCCTCTGACCGAGGGTCTCTGGCGACGTCGTCAGCGCGGATCGAGCAGCAGATCGGACGGCGCTGCGAACCCGCCAAAGTGGGGCGCTGCGTGGTATTTCCGACAGGCCTTTTTGGTTCATGTCTGTCAGCTGCGCGGCGCCTTTGTCCGCACTTCCTGGAGCCCTTCGATGAGCATCCCCACCGTCCGCGGCAACGTGACCCCGAACCTCAACCCGGTCACCGGCACGGTGCCCAACGCCACGGTCGGGACGGTCGGCACCGTCGGCACAGTCACGCCGGCGCCGACGACGCCGCTGACGCCGGTCGGCAACCCCAACCTCACCGGCGCGCCCGCCGTCATCAACCGCGACATCAAGGGCCTGCCCGCCGGCTTCGACGTCAAGGCCGCGGGCTTCGCCATGAGCGGCAACGCCAGCAACGCCAGCGACGGCATGACCGGCGGCTACGTCGCCCGCCCCAGCGCCAGCTACTTCGTCGCCTATGGCGACGTCACCGCCGTGAAGCCCACGCAAGACGGCTTCAGCGTCGACGTGCAGCTCTACGCCCGCAACGTCACCGACGAGGTCGCGCTGTTCTTGCAGCTGCCGGTCGTCGACAAGAAGAGCGGCAAGCTGACCATGGTCAACCTCGACCTGCTGACCCACGACGCCGCCAAGGGCACCTTTGGTGACGTCGTCACCACCGCCAAGGGCAAAGACCCGGTCTCGCAGAGCGACTGCTTCACGGGCGCGCGCAGCTACTCGTTCTCGCTCAAGCAGATCAACGACTTCATCAAGAGCAACGGCCTCGAGCTCACCGTGAAGCCCGGCGACCAGCTGTCGATCTCGGGCCTCATCAAGAACGACGGCCACCGCATCATGAACGCGCAGTCGAACGCGTTTTCGGTGCCGAAGCCGACGGTGACGAACGCGACGTCGCTGATGGCCGGCCGCATCGGCAACATGACGGGTCAGGTCGCCGTCAAAGCGCAGGACCTTCCGCTCGACATCTCGCTCAAGCTGCCGAAGTCGCTGCTCGAGAAGCAGGTCTACGTCGGCTACACGGCCGGCAGTGGCAGCAGCTACATCACGCCGGGCGCCATCCTCGAGGGCGAGATCACGACGCGCCTCGAGTCCGAATACAAGGGCTCGGTCGACCCCGGCGAGATGAACACCATGATCAGCAAGGGCTACGAGCTCGCCGAGCTCTCCGAGAAAGCCATGGGCGGCGACGCCGCTGCGCGCAAGAAGCTCGATCGCCTGCTCGGTCCCGACCTCGTGCTCACGCCCGTCAAGCGCCACTGGATGGCCAGCGACGGTGAGCCCCTCGGCAGCCGCACCACCAACGACCACAACGTCGTCGGCGACTTCGACGCCGCCGGAAAATTCACGGCCGCGCTCGACGCTGCCGGCAAAGAAATCGTCGTCAACAAAGACGCCGCTGGCTGGCCGAGCCTCGATCCCATGAAAGACGGCTACTCCGACGACAAGAGCCTGACGTTTTCCAAGGAGTCCGGCGCCGCCCGCGTGCGCGGCAACAAGCAAAAGATGGGGCACGCCGAATTCAAGATCGGCGGCGGCGTCCTCGACACAAAGACCGGCATCCGCCAGCGCGTCGAGACCGGCCTGTCGCTGAAGCCCGGCGCCACCGAAGACCAGCTCAAGGCGCTGTTGAAGTTCATGAAAGACAACCCCAACAGCGAGCTCGCCCAGTCGCCCCTCGGCCACCTGATCGAAGAGGCCAAGAAGGGCGGCGTGCTCGACGCCATGGCCACCGACCGCACCCCGTGGGCCGACGTCACCCAGATCCGCCACAAGTTCGAGCTGAAGAACACCAAGACGGGCACCGCCGCCGAGCTCTCGCTCGACATGGTCTCGGCCCAGACCCTGCGCAAAGAGCACGAGGTCAGCGGCGCCGCCCAGACCCGCGAGTACTTCGTCATCGAGATGGAGCTCGATCACCTGCAGCTGAACTCGAGCAACGTCACCGAGATGGCCGACACCAAGACCAAGGCCGCGCTGACGTCGACCGTCGAGCAAGAGACCTGGCTCAAGGCCACCGCCGCCGCCCAGCAGAAGGGTGACGTAGAGCTCGAGGTCATGTCGAAGCCGCAGCTGCACTCCAACGAGCACGTCAAAGACGGGTCGTTTCGGCAGACGTCGTCGTACAAGGACTTCGAGGGCATGCAGGCCCGGCTGCTGGTGGCCATCTGCGACAACGGTGCCTTTAAGCCAGGACCGGCGCGGCAGAAGTCGGCCCACTTCGCCGAGCTGCTGGGCCTGATCCCCGCCGAGAACACCGTCACCGTCTGACCTGCGTCTGAGCTGCTCTTGGCAGCATCGCGAAAAGAGAGCGCCCGGGTGGCGCTCTTTTTTTTCGTGGTGCTAAAACGCAACCAGACGGTTGCTCATGGCTTCGGTCGCCGACTTCGCCCGCCCGCCCAGAAAGACGCATTGAAGAAGAAGAACGCCGCCGCTGCCGCCTGGGTGCCCGCCGTCTTTGCCGCCCTCGGCGACGAGACCCGCTTGTCGTTGGTGCGCCGGCTCGGCGAGGGCCCCGCGCTCTCGATCGGGCACCTGACCGCGGGCACGCACGTCTCGCGGCAGGCCGTCAGCAAGCACCTGCACGTGCTGACCAGCGCCGGCCTGGTCACCCCCATCAAGCGCGGCCGCGAGCGGCTCTACGTGCTCGAGGTCGGCCGCGTCGACGAGGCCCGCCGCTTCCTCGACGACGTCTCCTCGGGATGGGACCGGGCGCTCGAGCGCCTGCGCGCCCTGGTCGAAGACGGCGCCGCCTGAGCCGGGCCTTGGCCTCATGAAACAGCGACGCGCAACCGTCTGGTTGCGCGTCGTGTCTGATTCAGCCGTCGAGGCCGCCGCATGTGCACTGGCTCTGCTGGCAGCGCTGGCCGTCGCCGCAGCCGCCGCAGTCGTCTTTGCAGCTGCACGAGCAGGTGTCGGGGTCGAGCTGGTGGGTCGCCGGGCACAGGGCCGCGGCGGCGTCGACGTCGCAGACGCAGGCGCAGGCGTCGGCGTCGAAGCGGAAGCCGGCACCGCAGGTGAGGTTCTGGGTGCACTCGCAGCCGCAGACTCCGGCTGTTGCGCCGTCGACGTCGAGGCAGCGCAGGTTGCCGCCGCAGTCACACAGGCAGGGCCCTTCGGGCACCGGCGGGGGCTCAACCCAGGTCCGGTACGAGATGCCGATGGTGGCGCCTTCGGCCTGCGGGCGGCAGTCGCCAAAGAAGTTGATGGTGCGGGTGCGGGCGTCGACGTCGAAGCCGTGGTCGCGGCTGCGTGGGACGTCGTCGACGTTGCAGGCGCCGATGGTCGAGCCGTCGGCCAGGGCCACCTTGACCGAGGCCGAGATGGCGTCTTGCGACAGCACGTAGGGGCTGCTGTCGGCGATGGCCGACTCGAGGATCGCTTCGACGACGGCGGGGATGCTGGCGACGTCGTTGAGCGTGCCGATCACGCCGCCGAAGCGGTTGACGAGGTTTCTGGCCACGCGCGGGTCGCGCTGGTCTTCGCCGCACACCTGGTCCTCGGCGCAGAGGATGCCGCCCACCGACACCGTCATCGGCAACGACCGCAGAAAATCTTCGTAGGTGTCGATGCCGGCAGCGGCGCCAGCGTTGTCGAAGCGCAGGTCGTCGGCGTCGCCGAACAGGATCACGAGCAGCGAGGCGTCAGCGCGCATCTTGCCCGGGTCTTCGGTGGCGCTCGGCGGGAAGAACGTCGCCGTCTCGCCGGCGTTTGGCGTGAGCATGAGGCGCGCGCCTTCGACGATCTCCTCGCGCGACTGGTTGCAGTCGCCGCCGGCGCCGAGCCAGGCCGGATCGGTCTGCGTGAACGAGGCCCGCAGCTCGTTGACATCGCGCGTGAACGGCCGGCACTGCGACGTCGTGCGCGGCTCGCACACCGCGTTCGTGCAGGCCGGGTCCACCGAGGTGCGCGGCGCATAGAAGCCTGAGGTGACGACGCCGGCGCGCCAGTCGACCGTGGAGTTGCCGAGGATGTCGACAAAGGCCTGGGCGGCGGCGGCGACCGCGCCCTGCTCGTCGCCCATCGACGACGAATTATCGACGGCCCAGAGGATGTCGACGGTCGAGAACGCGACGGTGTCTTCGCGCTCGCAGTGCACGCCCTGGCCATCGCGGGCCTTGCCGAGCGCGCTGCCGTCGACGAGGTCGCGCAGCGGAAACAGCCCGTCGCCCGGGCCCACCGCCAGCGCCAGCGGCAGCACGCCGACGACGACGACGGTCTGGGTGGCCGAGCGGCGCACCACCTCGACCTCGACGCGGACGCCGTCGGCGGTGACGTCGCCGGCCGGGTTGTCAGCGGGCTCGAAGGGCGCGGTGGCGCCGGGCACGAGGCCCTGCACGAGCGCGTTCAAGCGGGCCTTCAGGCCGGTGCCGCCGGCCTGGTCGTAGCGGGCCTGCACGGCGGGGAAGCCGTCCCACGTCGTGAAGCTCTGGAAGATCGGCTGCCCGATCGCGGCGGTGGCGTTGACGGCGTCGCGCACGGCGAGCTCGTCGACGAGGGCGTCGCCGCCGACCGGGGTCCGTGACAGGGCCGCGAAGCCGACGGAGCCGCCGACGTCGAAGCCAAAGACGCCGACCTCGTCGCCGCCGCTTTCGACGACGCCGCGCTGGGCAAACGAGCTGCCGCCGGCCGCCGACGCCCGGGCGTCGACGACGACCTGGATGTCGGCCGCGGTGGACACGATGGCCGACAGCGGCACGAGGTTGTCGCCCGAGCAGGCCAGCTGCACGACGTCGTCGGCGCCATCGGCGGCGTTGCCGGGGTCGAATTCGCCGTCGTCGACGAGGCCGTTGCCGTTGCCGTCTTCTTGTCCGTCGTTGAGGCCGTCGCCGTCGCTGTCGTCGTCGAGGGGGTTGGTGGTCGTGCCGGCGCCGTCGTCGCGGCCGCTGCCCGGCGGGCACAGTCCGTCGACCGTGCCGGTCGAGCCGAGCTCGACGCCGTCTTTGACGCCGTCGCCGTCGCTGTCGGGGTTGGCCGGGTCGGTGCCGGCGACGCGCTCTTGTTGATCGGTCAGGCCGTCGCAGTCGACGTCGGAGCGGCCGGGGTCGCTCTCGCCGGGGTCGAGGGCCCCGTCGTTGTCGAGGTCTTCGCCGCGCAGGCACACGCTCGCGCCGCCGGCCGAGACGTCGTTGCCGCCGTCGCAGAAGCCGTCGTCGTCGGCGTCGGGATCGCCCGGCGCGTCGTCGAGGCGATCGGGCAGTCCGTCGCCGTCGCTGTCGAGAGTCGCCTGCGGGTCGTCGTTGCCGACGCAGCCGCCGGCGACGTCGTTTTCGCCGTCGCAGAAGCCGTCGCCGTCGCTGTCGGGGTTGGTCGGGCTCGTCTCGCCGGGGTCGACGCGGCCGTTGCCGTTTTGATCTTCGGCGCCGTCGTTCAGGCCGTCGTCGTCGGAGTCGGCGTCGGTGGGGTTGCTGGTGGTGCCGGGGTCGGCGTCGGCGACGAAGCGGGCGCCGCAGCGGTCGTCGACGGAGGCCACGGCGCCGGCCTCGACACCGTCGGCGATGCCGTCACCGTCGGAGTCGCGCTCACCGGGATCGGTGCGCCCGGCGCCGGGCCAGAGCGTGCCGAATTCGTCGGCGTCGCTGAGGCCGTCGCAGTCGACGTCTTTGGTGGCGTTGTCGGGGTCGTTGACGTCGGGTTCTTCGAGGGGGCCTTCGCCCTCGCCCTCGCCGCCGGCTTCGCCCTCGCCCTCACCCTCGCCCGGGGCGTCGCCATCATCGGCCGGCGGCTCGGGGCAGGCGAGCGGCAGCAGCAGGACAAAGAGGGCCAGGCGAGCGGGAGCGAAGCGCATGAAGGACAGTGTCCCACCTTCGGCGTCGCCCGATCCATCCTGCGCCCTCGCTCGGACCCTGAAAGCGAAGTTGAGACCGAAAACAGGGCAGGCTGCCGAAACGGGGGCCGTACATGACCGAGACCACACCACAGCGTCCGCCGGCCAGCCGCCTGCGGGCTGCCGTTGTCGACGATGACCGCCTGACGCGCTTCCTGGTGCGCCGCACCCTCGAGGCCGCCGGCTTCACCGTCGACGAAGCCGACACCGGCGCCGCGGCGTTGCGCCTGGCCCAGGGCCGTCCCGACGTGATGGTGCTCGATCTGCATCTGCCCGACATGAGCGGCCTGGCTGTGTGCCGGGCCGTGATCGAGACCGTCCCCGTGGTGTTCTTGACGGCCAGCGACGACGTCGCCTGCGCTGAGCTGTGCCGCCGTTCGGGGGCCAGCGACTGCGTGCAGAAACCGCTGACCGGCAACGGCCTCGCCGTTGTCGTCGCCGCCGTCGTCGTCGCCCGTCAGGAATCCGTCGCCCGCGCCCTCAAGGTCTCGATCGTCCCGACCGCGCGCTGAGCTTCACACTCTCGGCACACGATCCGAGCACGCTTCCGCTCAGCTCAGGTCAGCTCACCACAGGGCGATGAGCGAGCCCGTGACCAGGCCGATGGCCGCGCCGCAGCCGACGTCGAGGGGGTAGTGCACGCCAAGGTACATGCGGCCGTATCCGCAGACGATGGCCAGCAGCAGCAGCACCGGCACGGCGAGCGGCACCGTCGCGAACATGGAGATGGCGACGGCAAAGGCCGCGGCGGTGTGGCCCGACGGAAACGAGAAGCGATCGGGCGGAACGCTGGCCTGCATGTCGAGGGCGGGGCGCTTGCGCTTGACCGCGCGCTTGACGATGACGACGACGAGCGAGGTCAGGATCAAGGCCAGCGCGGCGCGGTCGGCGACGGCCACCAGGCCGGGCGAGAACAGGGCGATGCTGACGGCGAGGATGACCATGTCGGGGTCGTAGAGCCGGCAGAGCAGGCGCAGCGCAAACGTCGCGCGCGCGCGGCGGGTGCGGACCAGGCGGCGCAACAGGCGATCGTCGAGCGCCACCAGGCGACCCAGCCGCGTGAGGCTGGGCCCGCTGCCAGCATCGACGCCGGCAACGAGGCCGGCACCCTCGACGTTGTCGCCGGCGTTCGCGGTTGTGGTGGTCATCGGCGCTCCGTATGGCTCAGGCACTGGAAACAGTTTTCAAGACGACTTCGACGATGTGCAGCGATGCTGTGTCAATGCTGTGTCAGGGCGTGTGGCCGACGTGTGCCGTCGACACGCGGCAGGCGATGGTCGCAAGATGGATGCCCGAGCCATGACCCCGTCTCCCACCACACCCGAAGCTCGTGAACCCACTGCCGACCCGGTGAGCACGATCGCTGTCGTTCAGCGGGACCGCAGCGTGTTGGCACTGCCGGGGCTGCACCAGCCCTTCGTGCTCAGCCGTCCCCTGCGCCGCCTCGTCGAGGTCATCGCCGCCGCCGGCGGACGTCCGGTGGCGGTGGGCGGCGCGGTGCGCGACCACCTGCTGGGCCTGGCCGCCAAAGACGTCGACGTCGAAGTCTCGGGCCTGCCGCTGGCCACGCTGGAAGCGGCGCTCGGCAACGGCCCCGGCGGCGCGGGCTTTGTCGTCCATGCGGTCGGGCGCAGCTTCGGCGTCTTGAAGGTCGACGTCGAACGCGAGGTCATCGACGTCAGCCTGCCGCGCACCGAGTCCAAGAGCGGCCGCGGCCACAAGGGCTTCGTCGTCGAGAGCGACCCGCATCTGTCTTTTGAAAAGGCCGCCGCCCGCCGCGACTTCACCGTCAACGCCATCGGCATCGACCTCGTCAGCGGCGACGTGCTCGACCCCTGGGGCGGCGCCGTCGACCTCGCCGCCGGCGTCTTGCGCCATGTCTCGCCGGCCTTTGACGAAGACCCGCTGCGCGTCTTGCGCGGCGCCCAATTCGCCGCCCGCTTCGGCCTCGACGTCGCCGACGAGACCCTCGCGCGCTGCCGATCCCTGCGCTCCGAGCTCGCGACGCTGCCGCGCGAGCGCGTGGGCGAAGAGCTCAAGAAGCTCTTGGTCAAGGGTGTGTGGCCGTCGATCGGTCTGTCGTTCCTGCGGCGCGCGGGCGTCGTCGACGTGCTCTTTCCGGAGCTGCTGGCCTTGATCGGCTGCCCCCAGGAATTCGAGTGGCACCCCGAAGGCGACGTCTGGACCCACACCTTGATGGTCACCGACGAAGCCGCGCGCCTGTGTCGCTTGCGGGGTTCGGTCGCTGCCAACGACGACGACGAGACCTTCATCATCGTGCTCGGCGCGCTGTGCCACGACCTCGGCAAGCCGGCGACGACCGAGCTGCCCGAGCCGGGTGACAAGGACGGCCGCATCCGCAGCCGCGACCACGAGAGCCGCGGCGAGCAGCCGACCCGTGACTTCTGCGAGCGCCTCGGCGTGGCCCACGACGTCGTCGACGCCGTCGTCGCCGTGGTGCGCGATCACTTGAAGCCGTTTCAGCTGTGGCGCGACCGCGAGAAGCTGCAAGACGGCGCCATCCGCCGCCTCGCGTTGCGCGTGCCGCTCGAGCGGCTCTGCCAGGTGGCCCGCGCCGATCACTTCGGCCGAACGACGCCCGACGCCCTCGCCGGCGACGACGATGCCGGCCCGTGGCTGCTTGAGCGGGCCCAGGCCCTGGCCGTCAAAGACGGCGCGCCGAAGCCGCTGTTGCAGGGCCGCGACCTCGTCAGCCGCGGCAAGCGCCCGGGCCCGGACTTCGGCGCGCTCTTAAAAGAGGCCTTTGAGGCCCAGCTCGACGGCCAATTCGACGACGTCGACGGCGCCCAGCGCTGGCTCGACCTGCGCCTGCAGCGGAGCCGCCCGTGAACCCGCGCGCACTGTTTCCTTCTTCTTCCTCGTTCGCGGTCGCCGTCTCCTGCGTCGTCGTTTTCTTCGTGTCTTGCTTCATCGTTGGCCTCGCGGCCTGCGACCCGCGGCCGACGTTGGTGCAGACCGGCTTCTTTGACGGCTTCCGCGACGACCTCGTTGAACAGTGCTGCAGCTGCCTGGCCCGCCGCGGCACCGACGACCCCGGCGCCACCTGCAGCCCGGCCCGCCTCGCCGACGGCGAATTCGTCATCGACGACGAAGACGCGGTGTTCGGCGACCCCGACGCCGACGCGCTCGACGACCTCGACGACGACCTCGACCCGGGTGAGGTGCCGTGCTTGTGCGAGGGCGA
>JBKJNL010000876.1:0-5603 GCA_046593615.1 Myxococcota bacterium
TCGGCCTTGAGCGCCGTGCGCACCGCGCCGAGAAACGGCTCGATGTCGCCCGACATGATCTTCGCCAGGTTGTGCACCGTGTGCCCGACGCGGTGGTCGGTGCAGCGGTCCTGCGGGAAGTTGTAGGTGCGGATCTTGTCGCTGCGATCGCCGCTCTTCACCTGCGCCTTGCGGTCGGCGGCGATGGCGTCGTTCTGCTCTTGCAACTTCTTGTCGTAGAGCCGCGAGGCCAGCAGCTTGAGGGCGATCTGCCGGTTCTTCTGCTGCGACCGCTCCTGCATGCAGACAAGAACGATGCCCGAAGGTCGGTGCGTCAAACGGACAGCAGATTCAGTCTTGTTGACGTGCTGCCCACCGGCGCCGCCGGCCCGCATGGTCTGCCACTCGAGGTCGTCGGTGCGAATGTCAACGTCGACCTCGTCGACCTCGGGCAGCACGGCGACCGTGCAGGCGCTGGTGTGGATGCGGCCCTGGGCTTCGGTCTCGGGCACGCGCTGCACCCGGTGGACACCGGCTTCGTAACGCAATTTGCTGTACACCTGGTCGCCCGAGATCGACGCGATGACTTCTTTGAAGCCGCCGTGGGCGCCGTCGGAGGCCGACATCAGCTCGACCTTCCAGCCCATGAGCTGGGCGTAGCGCGTGTACATGGTGAACAGGTCGCCGGCGAAGATGGCGGCTTCGTCGCCGCCAGTGCCGGCGCGGATCTCGAGGATGATGTCGCGGTCGTCGAGCGGGTCGCGCGGCAACAGCAGCACGCGCAGCTTGTCGTCGAGGGCCTGGATCTCGGGCTCGAGGCGCGTGACCTCTTCCTTGGCCATGGCCCGCAGGTCGTCGTCGTTGTCGACGAGCAGCGCGCGGTTGTCGGCGAGCTCGCTCTTCTTGTCTTGCAGCGCGCGCCACGTCGAGACGATGGGCTCGAGGGCGGCTCGATCCTTTGAGAGCTGGCTGATGTCGCGCGGCGTGAGCCCCGGCGCCATGAGGCGCTCGGTCAGCTCGGCAAAGCGACGCTCGGCGTCGTCGAGAGAAGCAAGCAAGGGAGCCTGTCAGGGACCGAAAAAGATGTCGGTGGCGTTGGAGGTCACCTTGTCGCCGGTCGCGCTGGTGGTGTGGCCGCCCGAATAAAAGACCTGGTTGATGAAGCCGTCGAGGTCGCTTTCGCCGCCGAGCAGCGCGATGGCCGCGCGCTCGCGGGCCACCGGCAAGGCGCCGGCGGTGGCGACAAAGGTGAACTCGCCGGTGCCCGGGTTGCGCCGCAGGGCTTCGGCGGTGGCCGATCCCGGCGGCGTGATGCCACCGATGACAACCGAGCTGCCATCGCGCAGGCGGGCCATGGCGTGTCCGTAGCGCGGGGTCTGCAGCGGCGGGCCACCGGTGCAGGCCACCGTGGCGTCGGTCAGGCTGCAGACGACGACCTGGTTTGTGCCGGCTGCGTCGTCGCTGAGGGCGCCGAGGGGGGCCTGGGTCTGGCCGCCGCTGGTGATGAACTTCAGGCCTTGCGGATCGAAGATCGAAGCCTGGTGGCGCACCAGCGGCTCGGGCAGCGCGCCGTTGCTGGTGGCGACGGTGGTGATGCTGCCGCCGTCGACCTGCAGGATCTCGACGCTGTCGAGGGCGCCGCTGCCGTTCAAGCCGCCGATGATGGCGATGACGCCGGTCCCGCCGCTGGGGAATGCCACCGCCTGGTGCATCGCCCGCGCGGTGCCGAGGTTGTCGCCGTCGGTGGTGCGCGAGAGGTCGGCGAGGTTCAGCACCTCGACCATAGGCGCGATGTTGGTGGACTCGGCGCTGGCGCTGCTGGGCGTGCAACCGGCCGCGGGGCCGCCGCTGCAACCGCCAACAACCACGAGCATCTTGACGTCGGCGAGCAGGGTCGCGGTGTGGTGCACGCGGGCTTCGACGGGGATGGGGTTGGCGCTGTAGGGGCTGTCGGGCGTGCGCACGTCGACGATCTGCACCGAGCCGACCACGGTGGTGGCGCCGCCGATGGTCGAGAAGCCGCCCCAGATGGCGACGCGGCCGTCAGGCAGCGCCGTGGCCGTGTGGTAGGCGCGCGACGGCGTGATCTCGGGCAGCGGCGTAAAGAAGCCGGTGGTGGGGTCGTAGAGCTCGGCGGTGCGCAAGAACGACTCGACCTTCTGGCCGCCGCCGTCGTTGTCGTCGACCCAGACGGCACCGCCGTAGATGAGCACCTTGTTGACCGCCGGCACGTACGTCGCCGTGTGGCCATGGCGACCGGGCACGGCGCCGGCAGCGTCGCCGCCGTTGTCCATGAAGCTGCAGTTGCCCTCGATGTCGCGCGGGCTGCCGAACGAGTCGACCTTGCCGACCAGCACCGTGCCGCGCACCGCCGCGCTGGTGTCGGTGATGGTCATGGGCACGGTGCGTCCGATGGCCTTTGGCAGCACGGTGGGGCGGGTGGGGTCGTCGCCGAGGGTGATGTCGTCGGCGAAGCCTTCGATGGTGACGATGACGCGCTCGCCGAGCCCGATCTCGAAGCCGCCCGGGTCGGTGCTCCTGAAGGCGGCCACGTTGTTGACGTCGGCCCCGGTCGACAACACGCGGAACGACTTCACGCCGTTGAGCGCCTGGTTCTCCTGCCCGCAGGGCTCGACCGCCGCGAGGTTGATGGGGGTGAGCTTGGTGCACGAGGCCCCGAGCAACACGCCGGGCACGGCCAACGACAAGACAGCGAGAGAGGCGCGCATGGGCGGAATCCTGGAGGTCGAGAGCGAAAACAAAGAAGCGAAAAGGAATCAGCGACGCGGGCGACTCACGGAGCAGCCGCCGTCGGCACGCTGACGACCACCTGCGCGCCGTTGGCCGGCCGCGGGTCGGGGATGACGCCGCCGGCGACGAGGCCGGCGCCGGTGGCCCCGAGCACGACGACGGCCGCGACCACGCCGCCGCCGATGACGACGGGCAGGAACCACGGCTGCGATGTGAACGACGCGTCTTCGTCGACCTCTCCGTCGTCTTTGCTGGAGTAGCGGTCTTTCTCTTCGTCGAGCCTCTTGCGCTTGCCGGTCTTGCTCTCGGCCACGGTGCGTTCGGCGTCGGGGTCTTCGTCGGTGGCTTTTTCTTCGTCGTCGTCGGCGCCGGTGACGGCGCGGGCGTTGGGCGCGTCTTTCGAGACCTTGACGTCGTACTTGATGGCCAGCTCGGTGACCTGCACGCCGGCGCCGGCGCGGGCGCCTTCGATGAGCGGCTCGTCGCCGTCGGCGGCGGCGAGCTCTGGCTTCTCGGCGGAGGCGAGCTCGTTCAAGCGGGTGCGGGCCTTGAGCGACTCGATGCCGACGTCGAGCAGGGCGGCCTGGATGGTGACCTGCGGCAGCAACGCCACCTGTCCCGAGGCGGCGTCGACGTAGACGAGCTGCACGAGCACCTTGCCGCCGGTTTTTTCGGCGGCGCCGACGACGGCACCCTTGAGGCCCTGGGCGCGGGCGGCTTCGGCGACGGTGGCGGCGGCTTCGGGCGACAGCTTGTTCTGGGCGAGGTCTTCGCCGGGGCCCTTCTTGTCCTTGGCCAGGAAACCCGGGCTGACGGCGACTTCGGCGCCGGCCCCTTCCGCAGGGGATGGGACGACGACGACGCTGCCCCAGGGCGGCTGTCCTTCGCGCACCGCGCGCACCAGGTGGTGGCCCGGCAGCAGGCCCGTGAGGCGGGCCGGCGCGGTCGTGGTCTCGCGGCCGTCGACAAAGACCTTTGCGCCGGTGGCGGTCTCGTCGACGAAGATCTTGCTGCGCTCGCCCTTCAAGAGCGCGTCACGGGCCTTTTTGTGGGCGGTGACGAAGAGGCCGGGGAAGCGCTTCTTGTCGAGCTCTTTTTCGGGGTTGAAGGCCACGACGATCGACAGGCAACGGCGGGTCTCGTCGTCTTGCGCCTGGCGCGCGGCGACCTCGGCGAGGCCGAGCCAGGAGTCGATCAACACATCGGGCGTCTCGAGGACGGCGGCGGCTTTTTCGTAGGCGGCGATGGCCAGCTCGTAGCCCTTCTTGGCCTTGCCGAACTGCAGCTTCTGCAAGAGCGCCTGCGACTTCGCCAACAGCTCGTCGCCCTCTTTTTTGGCGGCTTCGGCGGCGGAGGCATCGCTGACGACGCCGGTGCCCGAGCTCATCTGCAGGGCGACGACCTCGACCGAGGCCGACTCGTTAAAGGCCTTTGTGATCTCGCCGGTCAGCTGGTCGCCGAGCGTCTTGCCCGAGTCGCCGAGGGGCACGAGGGTCAAGAGGCCGACCTTGATGTCCTTGGCCTTGACCGGCACGACGGTGGCGGGGCGGTCGCCCTCGCCCCGCACGGGCGCCAGGATGTCGTCGTCTTCGTCGTCTTCCACGGCAGCAGCGGCGGCCGCCGGCTTCTCCGATTTGTCGGACTTCGCGGGCTTCTTGTCGGCCGCGGCGAACGCCGGGAGGCAGGTGACAGCGAGGCCGAGGATGAGGACGAGGCGCATGGGAGCTCCGGGCGTGTCGATCGGATGATCAACCGACCCCTTGCCAGACCCCCGAAGTCGACACAACGCCGCAGCGCCCGCTCAGCGCCCTCTCAGCACCCGCTCAGCGCCGGGCGCGCAGCTGCTGCCAGGCTTCTTTCAGCTGCTCGCCACGGGCGATCAACAGCCACAGCACGAGGAAGCCGAGGCCGAAGCTGCGCAACCACAAGGCCGCGGCGAGCACGACGACACCGACGACGAGGGAGATGACGTCGGCGTAGACCGCGCCGCGGCGTGGCCAGCGGTGGACAAGCAGGGCCTGCACCACGTGGCCACCATCGAGGGGCACGATGGGCAGCAGGTTGAGCGCGCCGTAGCCAAGCGTGATCCACAAGACATCGCCGACGACGGTGTCAAAGACGCGACCCCCGAACCCCGCCCCGCCGAGCCCCCCGTCAGGCAGCACACCGAGCAGCGCCAGCACGACCGGCATCAGCCACACCACGGCGCCGAGGGCGAAGCCGGCGAACGGTCCGGCCAGCGACACGAGCACCTTGCGCGACGTCGACAACGCCGGCCCGTGGTGGTGCGCGCTGCCGCCCATGCCATGCAGCTCGATGCGTGCGCCGTGGCCAAAAGCCCGCGCCGTGAGCGCGTGCCCGAGCTCGTGCACGAGCACGCAGACAAAGGCGACGGCGACCCAGCTGAGGATCTGCCAGGGCTCGCGCGACGACGTGAAGCCGAGCAGCGCCATCACCAGCAGGAAGGACCCCTGCACCTGCACCGGCACGCCCAGAAAGCGGAAGTGGGGGTCCGACGACGTCGAGGCGGCAAACGGGTTCATCGCTGCAACATAGGCACCTGGCAGCCGCGACCAGCCCGCCCCCACACAGCGCCCAGCGCACGTGGCCGACCGCCCCTCGACAACGCGACCCGGCGCCCCCCGGCCGCGGCGGCTCCGACGGCGTCACGACGCGCCGCCGAGGGCCTCTCACGACCATCCGCATTGAGGGAAAGCCGGGTCGGCCCTACAACGGCGGCCGTGACCATCGGATCGACGCTGTTCTTCGGGCGCATGACCCCTCGCGAAGCGCTCGATGCCCTCGGCGCCGACCTGGTCGCCCGCGGCGCGCTCCACCCACGCCAGTTGCCGCGGGCCGCTCCCCTCGTCGAC
>JBKJNL010000722.1:0-4590 GCA_046593615.1 Myxococcota bacterium
GGGCGGCCTCGGCGACGGCGGCGGCGAGGGCGGCGTCGCGCGGGGCCAGCGTCGTCTCGGGCCAGGCGCCGCGCCACAAGCGTTGCGAGAGGCGCAGGCGCAGGCCCGGCTCATAGCGCGGGTTCACCGCCTCGGCGTAGCTCGAGAACCACGACACGAGCCCGGTCACGCCCAGCTCGTAGCTCGGCCCCACCGGCAGATCGCCCGCCAGCGACAGGCCAGCGGTGACCCGCCGCGTGGCGACGACGTCGTCGGCCTGGAAATACGTGTTGAACGGGCCGGCGACGGGCACCTGGCCCTGTCCCACCGACAGCGTCGGCAGCAGCCGCGGGATGAAGGGCAGCAGGGCCCCGTCGACGACGACGGCCCGGGCGGTGGCCCGCTCGCGGGCGGCGGTGACGTCGAGGCGGTCGGCGACGGCCGCCCGCAGCGCGTCTCTGAGGCCCAGGGCTCCGCTGCTCGCGGCACCCGTCGGGGCGGCGTCGGCGGCGCCGGTGGGCTGCACCGGCATCAGCGCAGGGGGCGCGGCGGTCGGCGGGGTCGGGCCGGCGGTCGAGGCGGCGGTCGAGGCGGCGGTCGGGCCGGCGGTCGAGGCCGTCGAGGCGGCGTTCGAGGAAGTGGGCGGCGCGACCTGTTTGCCGTCAGGCCGGGCGCTGCGGGCTGGACCCGCCGACGAAAACGCGAGGAGGACGACGACCGCCGCCCAACGGGCGACGGGCAGGCGCACGGCGCAGGTGCGCCGCAGGGAGCCCGCGGATCGGGCGTCGCCGACGCCCAGGTCTTGGAGGTTAATTGTGACCGGGCGCATTTCGGTGACAGCTTCCTCTTGCTTCCCGGACGATGGTAGCCCTGCGGCGCCAGCAAGATGGAGATCCCATGAAAGTGTTCGTCACCGGCGTCAGCGGCACCATCGGCCGCGGTGTCGTCGGGGCCCTGCGTGCCGCCGGCCACGAGATCTCGGGCCTCACCAGCAAAGAAGCGCACCGCGCGACCCTCGAGCAGCAGGGCGTCAAGGTGGTGGTGGGTGACATGCAGGACGGCTCAAGCTGGAAGGCCGAGGTCGCCGCCGCCGACGCTGTGATCCACCTGGCCCAGGCCTCAGGCCCCCGGGTGACAAAGGCGGTCGCGAAGCTGTCGGCCGACGCCGACGACAAAGCCGTCGACATCCTGCTGTCGTCGATCTCCGGGCGCTGCCAGTCGCTGATCTACACGAGCGGGGTCTGGGCCTATGGCGACAGCCCGGCCCCGGCCGACGAGAACACACCCGCGCGGCCCTTTCCGCTCGTGGCCTACAAGGCCCTCGGCGAGCGCAAGATCCTCGACGCCGCAAAGGCTGGCAAAGCACCCGGCATCGTCCTGCGACCCGGCGTGGTCTATGCGCCGTGGGGCATCTTCGAGAGCGCTTACCTGAAGGCCATGAAAAAGGGCGGCTCGGCGAAGTATCCCGGCACAGGCGACAACGTTGTCAGCTGGCTGCACATCGACGACTGCGCCGCCGGCTACCTCGCTGCCATCGAGCGACCCGTGGTCGGTGAGATCTTCAACCTCTGTGACGACGAGCCGGTGGCCGTCAAGACCATGATCGGCGAGGTCGCCCGCCTCATGGGCGCCAAACCCCCCGGCGGCGTGCCCGGCTTCATCATCAAGCTCGTCGTCGGCGGCCTGCTCGGTGAGCCGCTGTTGGCCAACGCCGCGATGACCGCCAGCAAAGCCAAGAAACAGCTGGGCTTCGCGCCCCGCCACCCGACCTACCGCGAAGGTGCTGCCGCCATCGCCGCGACAGCCCGCTCCGGGGTCGCGCCGGCCCGGGCGTGAGCCCACGGCGGCCCCAGTGATGCTCGAGCCCGTCGACCGCCTCTTGCTGCGCTCGCTGCACGCGATGGATCGGCTGTGGCCGGTGCCCGCCGTCGCCAGCACGGCCAGCGGCGACATCGGACCCGGCGTCCTGCTCGTTGGCCGTTACCATCTTGAGTCCATCCTCGGCGAAGGTGGCTTCGGTCGGGTCTGGAAGGCCCTCGACGTCACCACGCAAAAGCATGTGGCTCTCAAGGAGCTCAAGGCCAAAAAGGAGGAAGACGACGACGGCTCCGGCGCCATGCAGCTCGAGCAGGAATTCTTTTCGCTCTCGCGACTCAAGCACAAGAACATCGTCGCCGTCGTCGACTACGGCGAGCTGCCCAAAGACGCCGCCGGCAAGCCCGGCGCTCGCTTCCTCGTCATGGAGCTTGTTCCCGGGCGCGACGTCCACGATCGTTTGAAGACCGGACCGCTGCCGCGCGAAGACGCCCTGCAGGTGCTGGTCGGCCTGTCCCAGGGTCTCCAGCTGTTGCACTCGCGGCTCTACGTGCACTGCGACATCAAGGCCGAAAACGTCCGCATCGTCGACGCCACCGCCGCCGCGGTTGCTGCCGGTGCCGTCGACGTCAAATTGATGGACTTCGGTCTGCTGCACCAGCTCGGCACGCCGGCCCAGCAGATCCAGGGCACCGTCGAATACATGGCCCCCGAAGTCATCTCCGGCGGCGTGATCGACGGCCGCACCGACCTCTATTCGCTGGGCGTGCTGGCCTACGAGATGTTCACCGGCAGCGTGCCGTTTCCCGACGGGACGCCGGTGCAGGTGATGCAGCAGCACCTGCGGGCCAAGCCGCAAGCCCCCAGCCACTTCCTCGACCTGCCCAAAGAGATTGATGAGCTGGTGCTCGAGCTGTTGAGCAAGGATCCGCAGCAGCGCCCGAAGAGCGCCGCCGTCGTCGCTGAACGGCTCGCTAAAATCCGCGGTGTCGCGGCCGGCGCCGCCGAAAACGCCCAACGCACCAGCTACCTCTACAGCGCCAAGCTCATCGGCAGAGACGCCGAAGCCAAGGTCCTCGACGACGTCCGCGTCGGCGTCGCCGAAAAGAAGTTCACGGCGGTGTTCATCGGCGGGCGCTCGGGCGAGGGCAAGACGCGGCTGCTCGACGAGCTGCGCTTGAAGGTGAAGCTTGATCGGATCATCTGGGCCAGCGGCCAGTGCCGCAAAGAGGGCCTTGAGCCGTTGCAGCCGATGGTCGAGGCGCTGTCGCTGCTCGTGGCCCGCACACCCGACGACGTGCTGCAGAAGCACGGTGCCATCCTCGCCCACGTCATGCCGCGGGTGCGCGAGCGGGGCTTCACGCCGCCGGTGTTCACCAACCCGACCCAGGCCCAGTTCAAGGTCAACGAGGCCGCCGCGGCCTGGCTGCAAGAGCTGTCGTCGACGGTGCCCTTCGTGCTGTGCATCGAAGACCTCCACCAGGCCGATGGCGCCACCCTCGATCTGCTGAACCACTTGATCCGCTCGCTCGACGGCGCCGTGCCCGCTGTGGCCGCCGGCATCGTCGCCACCTTTCGCACCGACGAGGTCGATCGCACCAGCCGCATCTACGCGACCGTCGACGAAAAGCGCTCGAGGCTCTTGAGCCTGAAGGGCCTCGCCCGCACCGACGTCGACGACGTTTTGACGTCGACGCTGGCCGAGCATCGTTTGCCGGCGTCGTTCATCGACGACGTCTTTGGCGTCACCGGCGGCAACGCGTTCTTCTTGATCGAGACCCTGCGTTGCCTCGTCGAAGCCGGCGCCCTGCAAGACCGACAAGGCGCCTTTGAGCTGACGGCTGATGCGACGACGACGACCAACACAGCGACTGCGACTGCGACGCCGAACCCGACGACGAACGCGGCGACGACCGCGACCGAGACGCAGGCGTCGCTGCTGCCCAACAGCCTCGACGAGGTGATGCGGCGGCGGCTGGCTTCGCTGCCGGTCGAGCTGTTGACCCTGGCCCGCGCCCTGGCGCCCGCCGGCCGGGCTCTCGACGTCAAACTGGTCGAAGCCCTCGGCGGCGGCGCCTCCGAAGCCCTCTACGCCGCCGTCGAAGCGTTGGTCGAACGGCAGGTGCTGCAGCGCGCCGGCGCCCGCCTCTACTTCGCCAACGATTTGATCCGCAGCGCCATCTACCAGGGCGCTCCCGAAGAGCAGCGGCAGGCCCAGCACCAGAAGATCGGTGAGCTGCTCGAGAAGAACGTGCTCGGTCGCCCGGTGTCGTTCGGCGAGCTGGCCCACCACTTCAGCAAGGCCCGAGACGCCGCCGCGAGAGACCACGCCGTCGACCTGTTCCTGCTCGCTGCGAAGCAGGCGATGGCCAAGCAACAGCTGCTCGAAGCCTGCCAGCTGGCGGGCGACGGGGCGGCGCTCCTCGAGAAGTCGACGCGCAAGGACAAACCCGTCCTCGACGTGACCTTTCAGGACCTGATGGCCAGCACCAGCTCCGGGACGCACCCGCCGACGACGGTCAAGGCCGTCGAGCACCTGCTGCAGACGTGGAAGCACATCGATCCCGATCGCGTCCTCGACGAGACCGCCGCGAAAAAGGTGCGGCTCCAGAAGTTGCCGGCGCCGCTGCAGAAGTTGTTGGCGCCCATCATCGGCGGGGCCGCACCGAAGCCGGGGCCGCCGCCGCCGTTTGATCCGGCGACGCGCGACCCGCAGAAGATCGTCGATCGCCTCCATGCTCAAGAGCTGCTGCAGGCGATCGACGATCTTCTGCAGCAGCTCTTGAGCATGGAGGC
>JBKJNL010000986.1:0-2622 GCA_046593615.1 Myxococcota bacterium
CGTCGTCGGGTGCGGCGACAGCTGCGAGAACCGCGAGAGATGCAAGAGCGGGCGAGCGCCGGGCTTCAGCAGCTCGGCCTGCGAGCGCTGGCCCGAGGCCACGACCAGGTTTCCCCACGACGACGTCGCCGGCTGATCGAGCCAGCAGGCGTGCCGCTGATCCAGGGGCCGGCCGGTGAACACGCCGCCGGTGACGACGTCGACCTTGCGGCCGGGCAGCCCGAGATCGTCAAAGGCGAAGCTGCCGAGGCCGCCCGGCACGGTCGGGTCCGACGTCAACGTCAACGGTTCGCCCTCGAGCTCGTCGCCGGCGCCTGAGCCGACGACGGGCTTGCCGACCACGAGCCGCGACCAGCCTTCGTAGGCGGCGCCTCCGGAGGCGTGGGCGACGAACGCGTCGTAGATCTCTTCGATGCCCTGCTCGGTCAGCACGACGTCGACGAGCCCGGTCTCGGGCGTGCCGGCCGACAGCGCGAGGGTGACGGCGCGGGCGTCGCCCTGCACGCGGGCTTCGAGGCCGAGCTCGGGCAGGCGGCGCGCCCGCGTTGAGGAGTAGGTCTCGGTCTCGTCGCTGCTGCCGGCGTTCTGCGCGAGCAGCACGTACTCGACGTAGGCCGACGTCTCTTCGCGCGTGCGATCGAGGCCGAAAGAATTCACCAGGTGGACGCGGCGGAAGTCGCAGAACGCTTCGGCGGCACAGCAGCGGATCGACGACGACGAAGACGACGACGACGACGAAGCGAGCGCCGTGGCAATCGTGCCCATGACCTGATCGCAGGCCTCGTTGGGGCTCTCGACAATCGTCGGGTCGCAGGCGTCGACGACGGAGGCGGCGTCGCTCTTGGGCAGCGTCCAGCGCTTGTTCTTCACCAGGCGGGCCCGTGACAAGGCCGCGTCGAGCTGGGGCTTCACGTCGTTGCCTGCGCTCGGGTCGACGATGAAGCTGGACTCGCCGATGTGTGCCCCGCCGCCAGCAACGCCGCCTGCAACGCCGCCTGCAACGCCGCCTTCTGACGGACCTTGCTCGACGTGTACGCGGACCTCGACGGTCTCGGTCTCGACGACGCGGCGGGCCTCGGGGACGCCAAAGACGTCGTAGCGCTGGGTGCTGCGGCCGCGCACGTGGGTCACCTGCCAGGCCGAGAAGCGCCCGTCGTCGACGAGGGCCTGCCGGACTCGCTCGCTCAGCGACGACGAAGAAGTCGACGCCATCACGCCACCCGCGCTTTCAGCTTCAGGGCCGGGCCGCCGTCGGTGACCTTGACCCACTCTTTGTAGCCCTTGCCGCAAGTGCCGAGCCCGCCGATCTCGACGGCGTCGCTGACGGCGCTGATGCTCATCAGCAGGTCGGGCACGTAGCCGGTGACGACGACGGGGGAGAAGACGCGTCCGGTCTTCTTGCCGCCTTTGACCTCTTCAGCGAGGTAGGCCTCGCATTGGATGCCCCAGCCCTTGGGGTCTTCCATGCCGTTGCGCGCGTGGCGCACGACGAGGCCGTGATCGAGGGAGGCGACCATGTCGTCGATCTTGGCGGTGCCGGGCCCGAAGATCGTGTTGGTCATGCGCGTGTAGGCCTTGCGCTGCACGCTCTCGCGCCGTCCGTTGGCCGAGCGCGGAATGCCGAGCTTCGTCGCCGACACGAGGTCGGTCATCGGCGCGGTGAGCACGCCCTTCGTGATGATCTGCGTGCGCGAGCTCTTCTGGCCTTCGTGGTCGAAGAAGAACGAACCCGCTTCGCCGACGAGGGCCGGGTCGTCGAACATGTCGACGAGCGACGAGGCCACGGGCTTGCCCATGAACTCCTGCCCCTTGGCCCGCTTGCGCGTGAACATGTCGGCTTCGGTGCCGTGGCCAAAGGCTTCGTGGGCGAACAGGCCGGCCATGTCGGGCATGAACACGCAGTCCCACAGGCCGCCGTCGACGCGCGTCGCCGTCAACAAGCGCGCGCAATCTTCGACGAGGTGATCGATCTCGGCGTCGGGCAGGCCGAGGTGCTCGGCGCCGCCCTGGTGGCCTTTGCCGCCGTGGATGTCGGCCATCTTGCCGCCGTCTTCCATCACGATCAGGCAGACGGTCTCGGCGCGGCGCAGGTCCTGCCACAGGCGCTTCGTCGACGACACGAACAGCTCTTCGGTGCGCACGTGGCTGCCGCGGGCCACGGCGTTCTTCACGCGCTTGTCTTTTCTGTGGAGTCGATCTTTGAGCTCGACCATGCGGCCCAGGCGCTCTTCGAGGGTCAGGCCATCGGCCGGCACCTGCTCTCTGACGACGTGGTCTTCGGAGGCCTGTGCACCGGGATCGATCTTCGGTCCGTCGGCGACGATGCCTTCGCGGGCCACCAGCTCGACGAGGCGCGCGGTGGCGCCGGCGACGCTCACGTCGTCGAAGCCGGGCACGCTGACCTCGAGCAAGGTGCGTCCCGTCCATGCCGAGAGCACGACGCCCGACACCGGATCGACCGGCTCGATGGCCTGCGTCTTGGTCGAGGCGCGAAAGACGTTGCCGCTGCGCTTCTGGGCGAAGGCGTGGGCGTAGGGCGCATGGCGGTGCAGCTCGTCGACGGCGCGCTGCAGGGCCGGCGCGCGCTCGCGCAAGTCGCCGCTAGAATTCACCCGGCCGTCA
>JBKJNL010000090.1:0-7625 GCA_046593615.1 Myxococcota bacterium
CGCGGCGTTTCCCGGCACGGGCCAGCCGGTGCCGGCCAACGTCGTCGTCGTCGTGTCGATGCACTACAACGTGTTGAACGTGCTCGGTGACGACGGCGTGGTCGACGTCGTCCGCGCCAGCGACCAGAGCGGCCTCGAGCTGTGGTTTGCGCCCGAGGCCGAGAGCGACGCGCTCTTGAAGAGCTTCGTCGTGCCCCGCAATCTCAACCCGCTGCTGCGGGCGACGGCGAGCCCGATCCCGGCCGACGCCACCGCCCACGTCGTCGAAGACACCGTCGTCATCGCCGACATCGGCGCCAACACCCGCGCCGTGCTCGAGGGCGCCAACATCGACACGGTCTACGCCACCGGCGTGAGCGCCCACGGCCACCTGCTGATGGCCCACTTCGAGATGATCATCGACGAAGGCACCGCCGGCGAGCGCGTGCTGCTCGACATCCCCGCCTGGGACTTCGACTGGCAGGGCAACTACACGTTCGTCGACGACATCCCGCTGTCGACCGAGGATCGCCTGACGGTGCGCTGCACCTACGACAACTCGAGCGACAACCGCGCCCGCGTCGGCCTCGACGCCGCGAGCGTCCAGGTCACGGCCGGTGAAGGCACCAACGACGAGATGTGCATCGGCGCCCTGCAGTTCGTCGTCCGCGACCCCACGCCCTGACCTCAGCGGACCGAGACGCTGCCTTCGGCCAGGCGCTCGACCACGAGCTCGCGCACCAGGCGGGCCACGCGGCCGCGCTGGGCGTCGTCGACCTCGCGGCCCGAGCGCCGGCCGATCCATTCGCAGGCCAGGTCGGTGCAGCGGCCGAGGCGGGCGTCGTCGAGGACGAACGAGGCCGCGTCGCGCACGAAGAACGCGGCACCGAAGCGATCGACCAGGATCGGACAGAGCCGTGCTGCCCTGCGCCAGTGCTCGAGATCCACGAGACCGCTCACCATCACGACGCAGCATCGCCGCTGCCGGGGGTCATCGAAAGTTCTTGTCCGCTGTCGCCACGTCAGCGCGCAGGGGCCCGTTTGACGTCGCTGGCGGACATTGGCTGTGCCTGGCGAGGGGTGGTGTCGGCCGGCGATGATTGGCGCGGCCTGGAGTACGTTGGCGCCGATGTCGGGCCCGCAATCGTCATGGCGCATCAAGAGCTGGGAGGTGCTCGGCCGCATCGCCCGCGGCAGCACCGCCGAGGTCCTGCTGGCGCGACCCGCCGCGGCCGTCTCGCAGCGCGTGGTGCTCAAGCGCCTGTACCCGCACCTGGCCGCCGACGACGACTTCGTGCGCATGTTCGCCGACGAAGCCCGCCTGCTGTCGCTGTGGCACCACCGCGGCATCGTCGGCGTCTTCGACCTCGACGACGACGACGAGACCTTTTTTGCGGTGCTCGAGCTGGTCGACGGCCCGTCGTTGTCGGCGGCGCTGCGGCTGTTCGGACGGCCCCTGCCATTGGACCTCGCGGCGGCCATCGGCGCCCGCGTCGCCGAAGCCCTCGACGTCGTCCACACGACCCGCGATCCACAGACGCACGAGCCGCTGCTGCTGGTCCACCGCGACGTCAACCCGCACAACGTGCTGCTGGGGCGCGACGGGGCCGTGAAGCTCTCGGACTTCGGCGTGGCCCGCTCGGCGGCCGGTCGCAAGAGCGGGCTGCTGACCGCGCACGACACCAGCGTCGGGGCCATCAAAGGCACGCGCTTGTTTCTGTCGCCCGAGCAGCTGCGCGGCGCGCCCCTCGATCCGCGCAGCGACCTGTTCTCGCTCGGCATCGTGCTCTACCAGATGCTCACCGGCGTCAGCCCCTTTGCCGGCGACAGCGACGTGGCCTCGCTCGACGCGCTGCTGCACAAGACGCCGCCGCTGCCGTCGACGACGTCAGAGGCGTCGCGGCCGCTCGATGACCTGGTGATGGCGTTGCTCGACAAAGAGCCGGCCCGCCGGCCCACGAGCGCCGAGGCCCGGGCCGCGCTGCAAGCGCACCGCGCCACCGATGACGACAGCAACGACGACAACGACACCGACGCGGCCATCGCCGGCTTCGTCGTCGGCCTCGGGCTGCCGTCGCTGCGCGCCTGATCGGGCCGCTGCCTGCATCGTCGCATCATCGGCATCCGGCGGCTTCGCGTCGAACGGCCTCTGCGCGTCGCTCGGCCGCTCAAACGACCGACGCGCACCAGCCGCGGCGTGCGGCTGGTGCGCGATGCGAACCGAAGGTCGGTCAGAACAGGTCGGTCAGAACGTGCCGGGGTTGGCCGGGTCGGGCGTCACGCGAAACACCGTCTCGAGGCTGCGGTCGACGATCAACAGGCTCGCGCCATCAAAGGCGAGGCCCACGGGCTCGGTGAAGCCAGAGGCGACGACGCTGACGACGCCGGCCTGGGTCACGCGCAGCACCTGTCCGGTGGTCGTGCGGGTGACGAGGAAGTTTCCAGTGTTGGTCGCCATCACCATGTCGCCCATCTGGTTGGCGCCAAAGGTGCCGGTCAGGTCGATGTTGGAGACGAGCGTGAGCGTGGTGCGCCCGGCGTTGAAGATGAACTGGCGGATCTGCCGGGTCGTGCCCAGCGCCACCCAGAGCCGGTCGCCGACGTCGGCGCCGGAGGGCGGATCAAAGACCGGCGCCACCGGGCCGGTGCCGGCGATGGCCACGTTGATCGGCATCGCCTTTGTCGCCACCGCCGCCGAGAAGTTGGTGAAGCATTGGATGCGTCCGGTGGCCGTGAGCGTGGCGCACAGCAACGCTGTCCGGTTCGCGGTCTGGTCGAGCGCGATGCCGGTGCCGATGTCGGGGTAGCTGCCGACGACGACGGTGGAGTCGATGAACGGGGCGTCGTCGGTGAAGTCGGGACGCAGGCGCTCGATGCCGGGCAGGCCCGCGTTGTTGCCGGGATCGCGCGAGTGGATGAACAGGTTGCCGGCGAGGTCGTTGGTGACGCCCAGCGGCTCGATCGGGTTCAAGCGGTTGCCATTCTGATCGAGCAGGTCGGCCTGCGTGCGGTCGGGCGCCACGACAATCATGCGGTCGTTCCCGAAGTTGCTGACGAACAGCTCGCCGGTGCCAGCAGTGGCGACGACGTCGACCGGGGTGTTGAGCCGGCCCTGGAACGCCGCCACCGAGGTGATGAAGCCGGGCGCCGTGATGGTGAACGGTGCGGCCACCGACAGCGGGGTGTGGTCGCCGCTGTTGGCCGAGTTGCCAGCCTGATCGATGGCCTGGGCGATGATTTTGATGTTGTCGAGCGGCACCGCGCAGGCGGGCAGGCTGAAGCTGAAGGTGCGGCTGTCGGTGAGCGTTCCGCCGCGCAACAGCACCGAGCCCGACTGCGTCGTGCAAAAGGTGTTGGTGCCGAGCTGGTCGGCAAAGGTGGCGACGAAGCGCAGCTCCGCCAGACCGCGGTCGTCGCTGCTGTCGACGCGGAAGGTCACGAGCCCGCGCGGCGGCACCGTCTGCGACTGCGCCGGGTTGGGCGACGTGATGGTGACGGCGACCGTCGGCGGCACCGTGTCGACGATGCCCTGCACGCTGATGAACTCGGTGTCGCAGGTGGTCGGGCTGGTCACGAGGCAGGCCTGCACCGAATAGGTGCCTGGCGCCGGAAACACGATCCGGTTGCCCGTGACCGTCGGCGTGGCCGGTCCCGTGAGGGTGAGCGCGACGTCGGTGGTGGCGATGGCGTTGCCGAAGCCGTCGGTGACGCTGAAGAGCGCGGTGCCGCCCTCGCTGATGAGCCCCGCCGACAGCGACAGGTTGAAGCCGGCGTCGAGCGGGTTCGGTCCCACCGTGAGCGACTCGGTGTTGTCGACCAGGCCGGTGCCGACGGCGCGGGCGCGGACGAGGTAGTTGCCGGCGCGGACGATGCCGTCGATCTCGCCGCCGCCGTTGCCGTCGACGATGACGACGGTGTTGGGAGCGTTGACGCTGACCAGCAGCGGCACGTCGAAGAACGCGTTGCCAAAGGCGTCGACGAAGCCGTAGGTGAAGAACACCGGGTCGCCAGCGAGGTACGGCAGGCCGGCGGCGTCGATGTCAAAGAAGTTGGCGTTGATGGGCGCGGCATGCACGACGTTCAGCGGCACCGTGACCGAGGCGACGACGGCGGCGGCGTCGCTGGCGGTGATGGCAAAGGCTCCGGCGGTGGTGACCGTCATGATGCCGGTGGTGACGCCAGCGTCTGACGACAGCGCGAAGCTCTGCGGCGACGTCTCGACGAGCAGCGGGGCGGCGCCACGAACGCGGTTGCCAAAGGCGTCTTGCACAAAGGCGGTGGCGGTGACCGAGGTCCCGGCCGTCACCTGCTGCGACGTGCTGCTGAGCACCAGGCGATCAGGGGCGGCGGCGACGACGACGAGGGCGGCGCTGGCCACGACGTCGGTGCCGGCGGCGCTGGCGAGCACGTTGTAGGGGGCACCCCCTTCGTTGGCGGTGGTGATGCCGAGGATGCGGTTGGCGGCGACGACAGCGCCCGGGGCGTCGGTCGCGACGGTGAACGCCGTCGTCAGGCGATTGCCAAAGCGGTCGACATAGGCCGGCGTCACGGTGAGCACGCCGCCGGCGACGAGGGGCGAGGGCGCGAGCGTGAGCGAGCCGCTGGCGACGACGTCGGCGACGACAACGAGGGGTGCGGTGACGGCGGCGACGGAGCCGGCGGTGTCGCTGGCGGTGATGGCGAAGCTGCCGGCGGTGGTGACGGTGATGATGCCGGTGGCGACACCGTCGGCCGAGGTGACCGTCAGCGTCTGCGGCGACGTCGTGGTCAGCAGCGGAGCGCTCCGCTGCACGCGGTTGCCAAAGGCGTCTTCCACCACGGCGGTGGCGGTGACGAGGGTCCCGGCCGTGGTCTGCGTGGCGCTGGTGGTGAGCAGGATGCGCTCCGGTGCGGCGGCGACGACGACAAAGGTGCCCGTCGCGACGACCGCGCTGCCCACAGGCGTCACGAGCACGTTGTAGGGGGCGCCGCCTTCGTTGGCGGCGGTGACGCCCAGGATGCGATCGGCGATGACGATGGCGCCGGGGGCGTCGGTGGCGACGTCGAAGGGACCTGGCACCTCGTTCTGGAACCGGTCCACAAACACCGGCGTCACCGTCAGCACGTCGCCGGCCCTGAGGGGCGCGGGCTCGGTCGACAGCGAGCCGCTGGCCACCACATCGGGCACGACGACGAGGGCCGCGTGGGCGCTCGGCACCGCGGGCAACGACGGGACGGTGGCGGTCACGGTGAAGCTGCCGGCGGTGCGGACATTGACGGCGCCGTCCGCGCCGCCGTCGACGGCGGTGACGACGAGGGTTTGCGGGGCGCCCAGCCGATCGACGGCCGACAGGTCGCTCGTGAGGTCGACGGGGAAGCCGGTGATGACGTTGTCTTGCGCGTCGAGCAGGCGGGCGCTGATGGCGACGTCGCTGCCGGCCACCGCGAGGGCGGGGGCGACGACGAGCTGCACGCGCAGCGGCGCGCCGGGCACGACCAGCAACGTGGCCGAGGCCGCCAGCAGGCCCTCACCGAGCTGGGCGACGACGACATAGCTGCCGGCGCGTCCCAGGTTCGAGATCTGGGCGCCGATGATGTGGACGGCCTCGGCGCCGGCGCCCTGCACCTCGAGGGCGAGGGGCTCACCGACGACGACGTTGCCGGCGGCGTCGGTGACGACGACGGTGGCGTCGATGGTCGTCAGGGGCGGCACGGTGATCGCGTTGGCGGGTCCGACGGCGGCGCCATCGACGGTGGCGGCGAGCTGCAAGGTCACCGAGGCCGGCTGACCGGCGATGACGACGAAGCCTGAGGTCGCGCTGGCGCGGGATCCGTCGGGGGCGGCGACGTCGGCTTCGGCGACGATGGTGCCGCTGCCGGTGGCGTCGAGGCCGGTGATGACGGCGCGGCCGTGGCCGGTGGCGTCAAAGACGACGGGGGTCGGCGCGATGTCCCGCGGGTAGCCGACGACCGACAGCGTGACGCCCAGGCCGGCGAGGTCGACGGCGGCTTCGTCGTTGTCGATGTCGACGGTCACGGCGAGCGAGCCGTCGTCGGCGTCGACCACGGCGCTCTCGAGGGCGATGCGCACGAGCTCGGCGCGCGGCTCTTCGCGCACGATCACGAGGCTCGCGCTCTCGCTCTGGTTGCCGGCGGCGTCGACGGCGACGACGGTCAGCGTGTTCTCCCCAGCGGCGAGCGGGACGTCGATGGCGAAGCGTCCGCTGTCGGCGTCGGCGCTGCCCGAGGCGGCCGCGGCGCCGCCGCTGACGTCGACGGTGGCGAAGTATTCGACGCGGCCGGCGACGACGACGTGGTTGAGGCTGGTGGTGGCGGCGATGCCGTCGAGGCGGGGGGGCGGCGGTGCGGCGACGTCAGAGACGCACGAAGCCGACAGCGCGAGGAACAAGGTGGCAGCGATCGAAAGAGCAGATTTCATGTTCAGACACCCCACGCGTACGTGACGTTGAGACCAAGGCGGATGGTGGAGAGGTCGCCCGAGACGCCGGGGGCGGCGGCGGCGAGGTCGAGGCGCGCGGCGTCGTATTCGCCGAGCAGCCCGACCCGCAGCGCGTTGCTGAGCTCAAGCTCGAGCGAGCCGCCCAGCGTCAGCACCGGCACCACGGCGAACACCGAAGCGGTGCGCCCGAACGAGTGGGCCTCGCCAAAGACGAAGCGGGTGCCCGCGCCGCCCATCACGCTGGCCCGCAGCGGGAGGTGGACGAGGGGCGCTTCATCGGCGCGCAGCCCGACGGCGGCGACGACCTGGAGGGGGATCTGGTGCGCCAGCAGGTAGGCGGCGGCGTCGGCCCCGAGGCGCGGGTCCTCGACGGGTCCCTGGCCGGCCAGATAGCTGTAGCCCGAGCGCAGGCCGACAGCGACGAGCGCCGCGCCCGCCGGCACCTGGTAGCGGAAGTCGATGCGGGTCGAGGCCATCGGGAAGCGCGCCGCCACCGGCAGCTCGAGGGCGGCGTCGATGCCGAGACCGAGGGGCTGAAACGGCTGCGCTGGCGTCGGCGTCACCGGCGTCGCCGTCGCCGTCACCGCAGCGGTCGGCGCAGCAGTCTCGGACGCCGCGGCAGCCGGCGTGACGGCGTCGTCGAGGGCGACGAGCTCAGGCTCAGCGGGGGCGGCGACGATCACCTTTGGGGCGGCGGCAGCGATCAAAAAGGCGCAAGCGAGTGGTGACAACAGTGCCTCCGGGGAGCTCGACGGCAGGGAGGAAGCGTCGAGCAGCCGAAGCCTCTACGGGACGCGCCGCCGGCCCCGATCGATCGGCCACGTCACCGGTCTGTCGCATGCGTCTCCCTGCGACCTGCCGCGTCGCGCATGGCGATCGCGTGTCGTGCGTGCAGTCCCGGCACAGATGACGCGTGCGTCGCGCGGGGCGACGCCGACCAGCGACCCACACGCATGTTTTGTCTGTTTTGTGTGGGGGGCCGGCGCCAGTTGCCGGCAGCGGGTCGTGTGTCGTGTCTGCCACAGGCCCACGTCGACGCGGTCGTCAGCGTCGTCGTCGGTCGTTCTCTGCCGTCTCGGCTCGCTTGATCAGGCGAGCTTCAACGGACCATCACCGGCGAGCAGCCGCACGTCGGCGGGGTCGTCGATCGGCTTGAGGTCGGCGTTGGCCGGGCCGTTCAGCACCGTGCCGTCGCGGTCGAAGCGCG
>JBKJNL010000143.1:0-7687 GCA_046593615.1 Myxococcota bacterium
GCGCGAAGCGCCTGACCCGGCTCCGTGGAAGCCATCCGGGTGCTCGGGTGGGTTCTCGGGTTTCCGCGCGTCTGGCTTCGCCCTGGGGCCGCTTAACCGGTTAGGCGGGCCGCTGCCGCGGCCCGCGACGTTGTCGGGGCAACGAGGTTTGCCGGACGCGAATGTGTGATTGGCCGACACGAGCACGTGTCTCGCGTGAGCGAGCCGTGCGGCCAATCTTCATTCGCGGCTTGGATTAGGAAGACCGCCGACGACGCTTCACCGCAGCGAGGACTGCGACGAGGCCAGCAAGACCAGAGGTGGCGGCGGTCGGCGCCGCCCCACATCCAGAGGATGCACCCGCCTGATCATCCGAGCCACGGTCGTCGTCGTCTCGGGGCGGATCCTCGTTGTCATCGTCGATCGGATTCTCGCCTTCACCCTCAGTTGGCGCGGGTCCCCCTTCGCCCTCTCCTTCGTTCGGCGGGGGCGGGGTCGGGGTTCCATCACAATCGTCGCAGTCGGTGCCCAGGTCGCACACCGCAGCGTCGCCGCGCGCGTCGTCGCACACGCCGTCTCGCGCGAACTGGCAGGTGTTCGAGCACTCAAGCACCTGCCCATCACAATCGAAGCAATCAGTACCGACCCCGCACAGGTCAGATGCCGCGCCCGGACGTCCGTCGTCGCACTCGTCGTCTCCGGCGAACTGGCAAGTGTTGGTGCAGTCTGCCGGCGGTTCCCCTTCTCCTTCGCCACCTGGATCCGGCGGCCCAGCGACGCAGACGGCTTCCTGGTCAGGCTGGACGCACTCACCATCCCCACAAAATCGAGCGTTGTACTCGAGGCCGGTGATCACGCTGTTTCGAGGGCAATTGTAAGCAATGTTAGTCGAAGGATCGCAGACACCAAAAGGAGGAAAGCATAGCGGTTCGCAGGTGGGTTCTCCGATGCTGCCTTCGCTGCACCCCATCACCGAACCCATTGAGCTGCAGTCCATAACGAACGGTGTAAGGACACCAGTAGGGTTTGCGAACGACCCATCACGGACGCCCTCAGCGCACCACGTCTCATATTTTGTCGTACTAAAGGTTTCATCTCGAATCGGACCATAGCAGCCGGTTGGATCGGTTGCGTCATCGAGCCTTGGCTGACACTCAGAGATCTCAAGGTCGCTCGGTGGTGGACCGCAGACGTCGGTGAAGCCTCGAACAAAGTCACCTTCGCCGAGGCAGGCGAGCCCTTCGGCGCAGCTCACCAGACCCAGATGGTGTTGTTCGAATACGCTGTCTTGAGAATAGAAGATCTTCGCGGCGCCAAGACAGGGTTCGCCCTCCACGGCGACGCAACCAAAGATTGGCTGCGTCTCGCAGTCGGACGATCTGAATCCGCTACACGGGACAAGACCACACTGAGCGTTCGGCGAACCAAGCTCAGCGCACGTCCTTATTTCGAACTGGTTGGCGCTGTTACAGAATACAACACTGTTGTCATCCACACAGCTTGGCCGGTCCGCAGTGTCGCACTGTTGCTGCGCACGCAATGATGGCGCAAAAAGTGATGCTGTAACTGCGATGGCGCAGAGTAGAAACGCTTTGTTCATGTCCCCCCCGTTCGCAGCCGGCCGTGCACGGACGCATCAGGCGACTGCTCGTCAGAGGTCCACTCTACGCCAAGCGAAGACACGCGAGGTCGGCGCTCCCTCAGCGCCTCACGCCGCCTTGCGGGTCCAGCGGGGCTTCATGTCGTGGTCGACGAAGTATCCGCGCGCGCGGAGCTTGGTGAGGAAGTCGGTGCGCAGGTTCTTCTCGAGGAGCTTCACGCGGGCGCGCGTGCACTTCATCTCGTCGGCTGTGGCTTCTTGCGTCAGGCCGCCGACGAAGCGGTGGTGGAAGAAGTCTTTTTCTTCTTCGGTCAGGCTGGCGATGAACTCGCGCGTGATGCCGGTGAGCTCGGCGTCGCCGGCGGCTTTTTCGGGGCTGCGCTCGTCGGGCAGCAGGCCACCGCCACCCGTGCTGCGAGCGCGGCGGAGGACGACGTCGGTGGTCTCGTCCATCGAATCGAGCGACGAGAGCCGCTCGTGGCGGGCCAGCTCGCGCAGGACGAGGTTCTTCGCGATCGAGAGCAGGTAGTTCTTGAAGGGGCGCTCGCCGTCGTAGTTGGTCCGCGTTGACGACGAAAAGGCGCGGGTGAAGGTCTCTTGCACGATGGCGTCGACGTCGACGCCGGCGTTGCCGCCGCGGTAGCGGCAGGTGCGGCCCTGGCTCACAAAGGTGAACCCCCCGAGCAGGAAGCGCTGCACGAGCACGGTGTACTGGCGGTAAAGCACCTCGAACGCCCAAGTCTCGCCCTCGCGGTAGGCCTTGAGGAGGGCGGGGTCTTCGTGCAGCTCGTGCATGCGGTACCTCGGAGGAGATCTCAGCGCGGTGAAGTCGAAAGCTAATGGGATCATCGACCGATCCGCCGGGGCGTTGCGCAGATCCGCGCCAAAGCACCTACATGGGAGGTAGAAGACCCACGTCGTGTGCCTTCGGTCACGGTTGCAACGCGCTGCATCATGGGCGTATGCCCCTGCAGCGTCCCGTTTTGAGCCGAGCACCCGCATGGCCACCGTCACCCGCAAGCTCTTCCTCGAAGTCGATGACCTGGGCGCCGTCGCCTCGGACGTCGAGCGGGCGCTGTTCGTGCCCACCCGCCTGCCGTGGCAGCTCGGGGAGGAGCTGCTGCTCGGGCTGCGCATGTCCGGGCCGGGCGGGGCGCCGCGGTCTCTCGAGCTGCCGGTCGTCGTCGTCGGGCGGCGTCCGCCCCGCAGCGGCGGGCTGCTGTCGGCCGGCGTGCTGGTCCGCGTGGCCGACGCCGCGCATCCGAACGTCGCGGCCCTGAAGATCCTGGTCGCCGGCCGCGCCGACGACGCCGCTGTCCGCCTGCAAGAGCGCCTGCGCCTGCCCGCCCGGGTGCGCTTCGCCAACCGTGACGACGCCTGCGCCGAGCTGGCCCGGCTGCTCGACGACGACGGCGCGCTCCTCGAGGTCGATGCGCCGTTCGTGCGCGGCGACCGCCTGGTGTTGCGCGTCGACATCGGCCCCGCGCTCGCCGTCGACACCCGCAACGATGCGCACAACGACGACGGCGTCGCACCGGTCGCTGGCCTCACCGTGGCCGTGCACGTGCGCCGGCTGCAGCAGAGCGACGGCAAGCACGCCGTCGTCGCCGTGGCCATCGACGACGCTGCCCGCGCCGTCGTCGTCCGCTTTCTGCAGGGCGGTACCTTCGCCACGCGCTCCGTCGTCAACCGCGGCGCCGAGCGGGGCGTCAGCCGGCCGATGTGACCGTCGACGACGTCGAAACGGGTTGCTAGACCGACCGTATGGCGATTCGCGACATCCTCATCTGGCCCGATCCCCGGCTCATGAAGGTCTCCCGGCCGGTGGAGATCACAGGCGGCGTCGTCCCCGACGACATCAAGGCGCTGGTGCGCGACATGTTTTCGACCATGTACGAGGCCGACGGCGTCGGCCTCGCAGCACCCCAGGTCGGCGTGCTGCAGCGGGTCGTCGTCGTCGACATCCGCGCGTATGACAGGGAGCAGCCTGGTGACCGGGAGCAGCCTGGCGACCGGGAGCAGCCTGGCGACCAGGGCGGCGGCAAGGTCGAGGTCCCATCCGGCGAAGACCCCATCGCGCTCATCAACCCGGTCTTCAGCGACAAGTCCGGCAAGCTCGAGTGGGAAGAGGGCTGCCTCAGCGTGCCCGGTGAGACCGGTCTGGTCACCCGCGCCGCCAAATGCCGCGTCGACTACTTCGACCTCGACGGCAAGCCCCAGAGCATCGAAGCCGAAGGCCTCAAGGCCGTCGCCTTGCAGCATGAGTGTGACCACCTCGAGGGCAAGCTGTTCGTCGACTACCTGAGCACGCTCAAGCGCGGCGTCATCAAGCGCAAGATGCTCAAGCTCATCGAACGAAACGCCCAAGAAGCTGCGGAATGATCTTCTTTGCCCTCGGGATTCCCCTCGCGCTGCTCGGCGTGACGATGATGGCCCGCGGCTGGATCTACACGCTGCGTCCCTCGGGCCCCACCGCCGAGAAGCGCAAGAAGAAGAACCTGCAGCGCGGCTTCACCACGGACATGAAGGTCTTTGGCCGCAAGGTCCGCCGGCTCGGTCTCTTGATTCTGCTGCTCGGTGCTTTCTTCGTCGGCTGGGAGCTCAGCCACCGCGCCGATGAACCGACCCTGGCCCCGACGACGGCACCGACGACGGCCGGCTGACGATTCAGTCCTGCTGGGGCTGGGCGCCGTGGGCGTCGTCTTCGTGGGCCGGTGACTTCTCTCCTTCGCTCGCCGGCGGCAGGCCCACGCGCCAGGCCTTTTCGGTGAATGTCAGGCACAGCGGCGTGCTCATGGGCTGCTCGCCCGAGACCCGCACCACCAGCTCGTTCGACGACGACGGAAACGCCACGCGCGTCGACAGCGTCTCGCCGTGGCCCATGCCCTTCTGCTGCCCCTGCTTGCCGTCGCCGTAGGCCGTGAGGACGATGTGGTCGCCGGCTTTGACGTCGGTGCGCCCGATGGCCGCGCGCACGCGGGTGAGGAACGGAAGCCACGGCTGAGCGCCGAGCCGGATCTCGACGGCGCCGCCGCCCTCGGGGACGTTGACGAGGACGCAGCTGCGCACGCGACCCGCCTTGTGGTGGCGCGCCCCGAGGAATGGCTGGTTGGCAAACCCGGGGCAGACGCGGCGAAACGGCAGGCGATCGAGGGCGAGCGTGGGGTCGCTGGCGGCCGACGGCGGGGTCTCTTCGGCCGACGGCGGGCGCGGGCACTCGACGATGCTGCCGTCGTTCTTCACGACGCGCACCGCGGCCAGCTCGAGCAGGCTCTGTTGCACGTCGACGTCGCCGGGCAGCGACGGCGCGCCTTTCAGCCAGGCCAGCTGGCCATCGGCAAAGGCCACAGCCTCGGCGGTGAGGCGCTCGGCTTTTTCCGCGTGGTCGCCGGCGAGGTTGTGCTGCTCGAAGGGGTCGGCGGTCAGGTCGTAGAGCTCGCGCAGCCCGCTCTGGCGGTTGACGATGAACTTCTGTTTGCCGTCGACGAAGCCGACGTACTTGGGGCCGTTGTTGGCGCCGATGAACACGCGCCGCGGCTCAAAGTCCGCAGAGACGAGGCTGCGGCCGTGGTGGCGCGCGTCGGCTGGCAGACCCATCAGGTCGAGCACCGTCGGCAACAGGTCGACGTGCGAGCCGACGCGCTGGTTCTTCTGCCAGCTGTCGAACATCGACGGCGCCAGGATGACCATCGGCACATGCAGGCTCGGCTCATAGGCGAGGCGGCGACCGGCCTGGGCCCGCGGCCGCTCGGCGACGGTCTCGCCATGGTCGGCCATGTAGATGACCGCGGTGTCCTGCTGCACGTCACGCTTCTTCAGGCCGTCGTTCAAGCGGCCAAAGGCGTCGTCGAGGAAATGAACTGCTGAGTAGAATCTGCTCTTGGCCGACGTGCCGGGGAACGCCGGCTTCACATCGGGGGGGATCTGGTAGGGGTAGTGGGCCGTGATCGGGATGATGACCGCAAAGAAGCGGTCGCCCTTTGGCAGCGAGTCGATCCACGCCAGCACGGTGTCGACGACGGCGCGGTCGTCGACGCCCCAGCCGTATTCCCAGACACCATTGCCGGCGATGGCGCGCGCGTCTTTCTGGATCTCGAATCCACGATCTCCGAGCAACTGCAGCTTGTCGTAGAAGCCGAAGTCGCCGCCGTGGAACAGCCCGACGTGCACGCCGTTCTTGCTCAGAACCTCGGGGAGCGAGCCGCAGTCGATGCGCGGGTTCATCTCCATGATGTTCCTGGAGTCGGGGGGCGGGTAGTCGGAGCAGGTCATCGAGTAGATGGCAGCGATGCTCTTGTGGTATGTTGTATAGTAGTTCTCAAGATCGAGGCCGCCCATTTCGTCGAGCGCCTTTATCAGGTTCGGCGTGGTCGACAGGCCGTCAACACCTGCGCCTTCGAGGCCGGTCTGCTTGCGGGCGATGCCTTCGGAGAACCAGAGGACGCCGTTGTGCACCGTCGGCTGCTTCTTCTGCGGCGCCGTCGTCGGCGGCTGCGGCTCCTGCGTACGCAGGAGGGCCAGGCGTCCCTCTTTTGTGGTCGGCGTCGGCACGGTGTGCGGCAGCACCACCTCTTCGCGGCCCGCGAACGCCGCGACGTAGGTGCGGGCCATCAGCAGCACCGGGCTCTCGCCCATGCCGAAGTTCTGCGCCGACAACCAAAAGATGTCGGCGGCCCAGGCGACGCTGCCGACGACGACGACGGCCACCAGGGCCCGGGTCGGCAGGATCGGGCCGCGGCGGTAGACGACGGCGGCGAGGGCGATGGCTGTGACGAGGGCGACCGCGACGTAGGCGAGGGCGGGGTAGACGTCGCCGGCGGCCATGAGGTGGAAGTCCTTGATGCCCACGCCTTCGTCGCCGCGCAGCCGCGCGAAGCTGATGCCGATCTGCGAGATGCGAAACGAGACGTCGTTCAGGGCCAGCCAGAAGAGCTCACCGCCGATGCTCATGCCCATGGCCACGCCCGCGACCCAGATGTTGAGTCGGGCGATCAAGCCGATGAGCAGGGCCAGCACGCCGGCCACGAGCAGCTCGCTGCCGATGCCGAAGGGCAGCCACCGCAGGCCGTCGACGGCGTCGGCTTCGAGGTAGAGGTCGACGGCGCGCCACAGCTTGGCCAGCACGCCAAAGACGAGGGCGATGACAAAGATGACGGAAGGGAGCCGGCGGGCGTCCATGATCGATCGCCGATACTCCTCACGACTGTGAATTCGAAGCGGCGTCGTCGCCTGCGCCGCGCTTGTGAAGGGACCCGATCCGCGGCATGAGCGCGTCGTCGAGGTGCCCATGCTCCGCCGTTGCCTGCTCGCCGCTTTCGTTCTGCCCATGGCCATCGCGGGCGCCGCCGCCGCCGCCGAAGACCAGAGCTTCGCCGTCGAGCGCTTCCGCCCGTCGACGACGCGCGATGGCCTGCTCGACGTCGAGTGGGGCGGCATCGGCGAGCACCTGCAGTGGGACGCCGCCTTGTGGGCCAACTACTCGCTGAATCCGCTGCTCGTCTACGACGGCGACGACCGCGCCGGCGCCCTCATCGCCCACCGCGTCGGCGGCAACCTCACGGGCTCGTTGGCCATGCTCGAGTGGGTCGAGCTGGCGGCTGACCTGCCGTTGATCTTCTTCCAGACCCGCGACGACAGCGCGCTGCCCGACGTCGTCGACGCCGGTTCGTTGTCGGCGGTCGGCATCGGCGACATGCGCGTGGCCCCGAAAATCCGCCTGCTGCGCTCGAGCGAGCAACTCATCGACCTGGCCATCATCCCGGCTTTTACGCTGCCCACCGGCCTGCCTTCTGGCGCGGGCTACGTCGGTGAAGCACAGCCGACCGCCGTGCCCGAGATCGCCCTGTCGCGCGCGTTCGAGGGCGGCTTCCGCACCGCCATCAACGTCGGCTACCGCTACCGCCCCGAGCGTCGCGTGATCCTCGGCGTCAACGTCGGCGACGAGATCCTCTACCGGGCCGGCGTCGGCTACCGCTTCCACGACGTCGTCGCGCTGCCCCTCGAGCTCGACGCCACCGTCTCAGGCGCCACCTTCGCCTTTGAGCCGTTCCGCAGCTACGAAGAGAGCCCGCTCGAGGTCAAGGGCGGCGTCAAATACGACGTCGTCAG
>JBKJNL010000204.1:0-3596 GCA_046593615.1 Myxococcota bacterium
CGAGCGCCCCGTCGTCTTCATCTCGAAGATGGAGCACCACAGCAACGACCTGCCCTGGCGCGAGTCCATCGCCGACGTCGTCATGGTCGGCTTCGACGGCGACGGACGCGTCTCGGCGCGCGAGCTCGACACGTTGTTGCGCGACCCGCGTTACGCGAAGCGGCCCTTGAAGATCGGCAGCTTTTCGGCGGCGTCGAACGTCACCGGCATCCAGAACGACACCGACGCGCTCGCCTGCGCCATGCACGCCCACGGCGGCTTCGCGTGCTTCGACTACGCCGCTGCCGGCCCCTACGTCGACATCGACATGCACCCGGCCGATCCCGCCGCGCGCAAAGACGCGGTCTTTCTGGCGATGCACAAGTTTCTCGGCGGTCCCCAGGCCCCGGGCCTGCTCGTCGCCAACAAGAAGCTCTTTCGCAGCCGCGTGCCCGTCGAGCCCGGCGGCGGCACCGTCATCTACACGTCGCCGTGGGACTGGCGCTACACCGACGAGCTGTCGCACCGCGAAGAAGGTGGCACCCCCAACGTCGTCGGCGTCATCCGCGCCGGCCTCGCCCTCGAGCTCAAGGAGATCCTCACCACCGAGCGCATCGCCCGCGTCGAGCACCGCCTGATGGAGCGCGCGCTCGAGCGCTTCGAGAAGATCCCCGAGATGCTGGTGCTCGGCTCGCGCGACGCGCCGCGCATCGGCATCCTCAGCTTCGTCGTCGACGAAGCCCGCCTGCACTACAACCTGGCCGCCAAGTTGTTGTCCGATCGCTGGGGCATCCAGACCCGCGGCGGCTGCATGTGCGCCGGCACCTACGGCCACGAGCTGCTCGGCGTCGGCCCCGCGCGCAGCTTCGAGATCAAGTGCTCGATCGACCAGGGCGATTACAGCGGCCGGCCCGGGTGGACGCGCATCTCGTTCTCGCCCGCCACCACCGAAGACGAGATGCAGGTGTTGCTCGACGCCGTCGTCGAGCTGGCCCGCCACCACAAGGAGTGGGCCAAGGACTACGAGATGGACCCGAAGACGGCGTCGTGGCACCACAAGGCGCAGCAACCCTTGTCACAGAAAAACCGGCTTTTGACGCTCTCGGGCCCCATCGTCGACGAGACCGGCTGGGAGGTGTAGTGCTTTGTCGATCTACGAACTGTCTTTCACCGTCAATTTGAAGTTCTGACTCGCAGACCGACCGACGCCGCATCTTGTTGAGGTCGGGTTCGCTCCCTGAGCAGGCGCCATCTTTTGGCGACGAGAGATCTTTGCGAGCAGGCGCGAAGCGGCCAGAACCCGCTCTGTGCCCGGCCGCTTTCAGGACCTGACCTTTGTCGTCGTCGACACCGAGACCACCGGCTTCTCGCCGCGCTTCAGCTCGCTCATCGAGGTCGGCCTGTCGGTGCACAAGAACGGCCGCGAGATCGACCGCTTCAGCTCGCTCATCGGTCCGCCGCAAGAGGTGCCCTGGCGCATCGAGCGCATCACCGGCATCCGCGCCCGCGACCTGCAGTACGCGCCGCTGTTCGCCGACGTGGCCGACAACGTCGACGACCGCATCGCCGCCGCCGACTTCGTGGTCGCCCACAACGTTCCCTTCGACCGCGCCTTTGTCGACGCCGCCTTTGCCGGCTGCGGCCGCGCGCTGGCGCCCAGGCGCTGGATCGACTCCGCGGTGCTCGCGCGCCGGGCGCTGGGCTTCGGAAAACTGTCGCGCGTCGCCGCCCACTACGGCGTGCCCCACGAGCGCGCCCACCAGGCCCTCGACGACGCCCGCGTCACCGCCCAGGTGCTCTACCGCGTGGCCGCTGCGCTGCGGCTGACGACGTTTGACGAGCTGTGCACGATGGAGCCGGCGGCGATCACGGTGACGCCCGAGCCAGCGACGCAGGCGCCGACGCCGAAGACGCCGCCGGCGGAGAAAACGACGACGACGAAGCAGGCGGCGTCAGCGCCGAAGTCGGTGTCGATGCCGGTGCCTGCGGCGAAGCGGTTGGCGTTTTTTCGCTAGCCAGGCGGCGAAGACCTCACCCCCCCGCCCCCTCTCCACGGGCGCGTCGCCAAGCCTCGCTGTGGAGAGGGGGAGGAGCAATTGGTCTGTGCGGTGTCGTCGACGAACGGGCCGGCGACCGGGTGGGTCAGCGCGCCGCGAGCTGAAGCTTTCGGACCTCGACGGCGAGCAGGCCCACCGCCGCCGGCGTGATGCCCTGGATGCGGCTCGCCTGCCCCAACGTCGACGGGCGCAGCCGCAGCAGCTTCTCTTTCACCTCGTTGGAGATGCCGGCCAGGCGCGGAGAATCGACCGTGCCTTGCAGACGCACGAACAGCGCCTCGGGGAGGGCTTCGTCGTCGAGGGCGCGCTCGCGGGCCGTGTCTTTTTCGGCGCGCTCGAGCGCCCCGCCGTAGCGCAGCTCGGCCTCGATGCGGAACGCGACGTGCGGGTCGACCGCCGTGGTCTCGCCGCTGAGACCCTGGACGATGGCGAAGCTCAGCTGCGGGCGGCGCAGCAGCTTCTCGGCCGTGGTCGTCTCGTTGATCGGCGTGGTGCCGGCGGCGACGAGGGCTTCGTTGACGACGTCGGAGGCGACCACGCGCGTGTCTTTCAGGCGGGCCAGCGTGGCCTTGACGTCGAGCTCGCGGGCCTTGATGCGCTCGCGGCGGGCGGCCGAGGCCAGGCCTGTGTCGTCGCTGGCGTCGATCAAGCGGGCGCCGACGTTGTCTTCGCGCAGCAGCAGCCGGTGCTCGGCGCGGCTGGTGAACATGCGGTAGGGCTCGTCGGTGCCCTTGGTGACGAGGTCGTCGACGAGCACGCCGACGTAGGCCTGGTCGCGCCGCAAGACCAACGCAGGCCGCTCGTCGAGCGAGCGCGCGGCGTTGATGCCGGCCAGCAAGCCCTGGATGGCGGCTTCTTCGTAGCCGGTGGTGCCGTTGATCTGGCCGGCGCAGAACAGGCCCGGTATCGCGCGCGTCTCAAGCGACGACGAAAGCTGGGTCGGCTCGACGAAATCGTATTCGACGGCGTAGCCCCAGCGGGTGACTTCGACGTCTTCGAGACCGGGGATGGTGCGCAGGAATTGCAGCTGCACGTCGGGCGGCAACGACGTCGACAAGCCGTTCGGGTAGACCTCAAAGGTGTCGAGACCATGGGGCTCCAGGAAGATCAGATGTGACTCTTTTTCCGAGAAGCGCATGACCTTGTCTTCGAGCGATGGACAGTATCGGGGACCGCGGCCCTCGATCGACCCATTGAACAATGGTGACCGACCGGCGGCGACAGCGTCGCGGATGACGTCATGGGTCTTTGTCGTCGTGCGCGTCAGCCGACAGCTGACCTGCGGCAGGGGCGGCAGCGCCGGGCTGTCGAGCGAGAAGCGGGGTGCCGGCACGTCGGGCTTCTGCTCTTCGAGGTCGGCCATGCGGATGGTGCGGGCGTCGAGGCGCGGGCAGGTGCCGGTCTTCAAGCGGCCGAGCACCAGGCCTGCCGCCGTCAACGACGACGACAAGCCCGCTGCCGGGCTCTCGCCGGCCCGGCCGCCGGGCTGCTGGTCGGCGCCGCGGTGTAAGAGCCCGCCGAGGAACGTGCCCGTCGTGAGGATCACGCGGCGCGCGCGGA
>JBKJNL010000311.1:0-7662 GCA_046593615.1 Myxococcota bacterium
GCTTGAACCAGATCATTGCAAAGCACTGTGGCAAGCGGTGCTTGAGGCCCATGATTTCCTTGGCCTGGATCTCGATGTCGGCGGAGGTGCCGCCGGCGCCGCCGCTGGGCTGGTGGATCATGACCCGGCTGTGCGGAAGGATCTGGCGCTTGCCCGCGGCGCCGGCACACAGCAGCACGGCCCCCATCGACGCCGCCTGGCCGATGCACACGGTCTGCACGTCGCACGGGACGTACTGCATGGTGTCGTAGATGGCCAAGCCGCTCGTGACCGAGCCGCCCGGCGAGTTGATGTAGAGGATGATGTCTTTTTCGCCGTCGTCGGCGGCCAGGTAGAGCAGCTGGGCCACGACGTCGTTGGCGATGTCGTCGTCGATGGCGCTGCCGAGAAAGACGATGCGGTCTTTCAAGAGGCGCGACCAGATGTCGTAGCGCTGCTCGCCGCGAGCGGTCTGCTCGATGACGAAGGGGGCGTAGCTGGCTTGCGTGGACGGGAGACGGGGCTCGCTCATAGGCCTTCTTGGTAGCAGCCATCGGCCTCCCGCGACAACGTCGCGCCCCCGGAAATCCCGGTGACCGGCAGGCCCGTCGAGCGATGCGCGACGAGGTTGTTCGTTGCGGGATTTCTCGCTGCGGTCTCGGTGCGGGCTCTCCGCTTCAGGGCCGCTCGGGCCCGGGTCAGAGGCGCTCGAGCACCTGCAGCGCGAGGTCGACGCGCGAGAACGGCGGCATGATGTAGACGCCGGCGATCTGGCTGCCGGCGCTCTTGCGAATCGACGACAGCGCTTCGGCGGCGATGGCCACGCCTTCGAGGGCCGCCGCTTTGCCTTCGCCGGCCCGGGCCATGCGGGCGCGCACCTCGTCGGGCAGGCGCATGCCGGGCACGTTGTGGTGCAGGAATTCTGCGTTTCTCGACGACGCCAGCGGCAGAATTCCGACCATGACCCGCAGGCCGAGGGGCTTCACGCGATCGAGGAAGCGCTGCAGCGTCTCGGGGTCGAACACCGGCTGGGTCATCACCAGCTCGGCGCCGGCAGCGCACTTCTCTTTCAAGCGCGCCAGCTCGCGATCGAGGTCGATGGCGGCGGGCTCGGCGCCGGTCATCAGCACGAAGCGCGTCTGGCCGCCCATCGGCTTGCCCGCCGGATCGAGGCCGCGGTTCAGCCCGTCGGCGACGCCGAGCAGGCCGATGCTGTCGAGGTCGAAGACGGCGGTGGCGTCGGGGTAGTCGCCGACCTTGGGCGGGTCGCCGGTGATGATCACCAGGTTGCGGATCTTCGCGACGTGGGCGCCGATGAGGTCGGCCTGCAACGCCAGCAGGTTCCGGTCGCGGCCGCAGACGTGGAGAATCGGCTCGATCTTCGAAAAGCCCTCGACGACGAGACGGGCCAGGGCCTGGTTGGCCATGCGCACGGTGGCCCGCGGTCCATCGGGGATGTTGACGGCGTCGACGCCGCCCTTCTCGAGCTCAGCAACCTTCTCGAGGGTCTTGCCCGGGTCGAGGCCGGTCGGCGGCGACAGCTCGACGGAGACGACGAACTCGCCGCGCGCCAGCTTCTCGGCCAGGCGCGAGCGGGTGGCGAACTCGACGGGCGGCGTGCCTTCGAGGTGGGCGATGCGCAGCTGGACGGTCTGCGTCGACGACGCCGTCGCCGAGTTGTGGCCGCTGACCATGCGGGCGGCGGCGACGACGCGCCGCAGGTGCCCGGGGCTCGTGCCACAGCAGCCGCCGACGACGGCGACACCCATCTTGAAGGCCCGGCGGGCGACGACGCCGTAGGTCTCGGGCGACGAAAACAACGTGCGGCCGTCGACGACGCGCGGCTGGCCGGCGTTGGGTTGGAAGATCACCGGGCGGCCCTTGAAGATCTTCTGCATCGCCACCATGCGGGCGACGACGTCGAGCAGGGCCTCGGGGCCGAGGCAGCAGTTGGCGCCCACGACGTCGGCGCCGAGCTCGACCATGCGCTGCACGACCTCTTCGGGTGAGGCGCCGTCGTCGGTCTGGTCGTCTTTGCCGCCGCGCTCCATCGATGAGGCGCCGAAGCGGGCCTGGGTGATGATCGGCACGTCGAGGCCGTAGGCGGCTTCGACGGCCAGCTCGAGCTCGCCGAGAAAACCAAAGGTCTCGAACAACAGCACGTCGACGCCGTTGTCGACGAGCGCCGTGGCCTGCTCGCGAAAGGCGTCGAAGATCTGGCGGCGGCTGCGGCCCCGCATCAGGTCTTTGGGCAACAGGCCCGTCGGTCCGATGGCCCCGGCGACGAAGGGCTTCTGGCCCCGGCGCTGCTGTTGCGCGTGCTTGTCGACGGCGGCACGGGCGCAGCGGGCCGAGGCGGCGGCGATCTCGACGACGCGGTCGGCGTAGCCGTGGCTCATCAGCGCGAAGCGGTTGGCGCCGTAGGAATTGGTCTGGATGACGTCGACGCCGGCCAGCAGGTAGTCGCGGTGCACGGCCTCGACGAGGGCCGGCTGGCTCACGCTCATCTCGTCGAAGCTGCGGTTGGGGGCGCCGCCGCGCTCGTAGAGCTGGGTGCCCATCGCCCCGTCGAACACCAGCGGCCCCTCGGCGAGGGCCTCGAGAAAACGAGCAGCCATCTCGTCGCGTTAGTCAGCACGACGACGACAAACAAGGGCAACGCGTCTGGCCACCGGGGTCGCGTCCCCGAAGCCCGGCGTGCAGATTGACCGCTCCGCGGCGCTCTCCTAACGAGCGGCCACCGACCAGCTCTGCTGAGATGAAGGACCAAAGACCATGAGCACCGCCACCTACGACGTCGTCGTCATCGGCTCCGGACCCGGGGGCTACATTGCCGCCGCTCGCGCTGGTGCGTTGGGCCTGAAGACCGCGATCGTCGAAAAGGACAAGCTGCTCGGCGGCACCTGCCTGCACCGCGGCTGCATCCCGACAAAGGCGCTGCTGCACGCCGCCGACGTCGTCAGCGAAATCAAAGAAGCGGCCCGCATCGGCGTCATGGTCGAAGGCGTCAAGGTCGACTGGGACAAGGTCATGGGCCACAAGCGCCAGGTCGTGACCAGCAACGCCGGCGGCGTCGCCCACTTGATGAAGAGCCGCAAGGTCGACGTCATCGCCGGCTTCGGCAGGGTGGAGTTTTCTGGCGGCAAGCGCCGCGTGATCGTGAAAGGCGATGACGGCAAAGAGACCGCCGTGGAGACCAAGAACGTCATCATCGCCACCGGCTCCAAACCCCGTGAGCTGCCGTTCGCCAAGTTTGATGGTGAGCGAATCATGAGTTCCGATCACATTCTCGATATCCAGAAGATTCCTGGCTCGTTGGCCATTCTCGGTGGCGGCGTCATCGGCATCGAGTTCGCCTCGCTGTTCCAGCGCCTGGGGACCAAGGTCACCGTCCTCGAGATGCTGCCGCGCATCGTCGCCCCCGCCGACGCCGACTCCAGCAAGCTGCTGGCCGATGAGCTCAACAAGCAGGGCTGCGACATCAAGACTGAAGTGAAGGTCACGTCGATCGAGCGCAAGGGCAACGAAATCTACACGAGCTACCAGAACAAAGACGGTACAGCGGCGACGCTGACGACGGAGTACATCCTGGTCGCCGTCGGCCGTCCGCCGCTGACGCAGAACATCGGCCTCGAAGGCACAAAGGCCCAGACCGACAAAGCCGGCTTCATCGTCGTCGACGGCATGATGCAGTCCGCCGAGCCCGGCCTCTACGCCATCGGCGATTGCGTCAACACGCCGTGGCTGGCCCACGTGGCCTCGGCCGAGGGCATGATCGCCGTCGAGCACATCGCCTTTTTGGAAAAGAAGACGACCACGATGCCGGCCGCGCTCAACTACGACCACACGCCGAGCTGCGTGTACTCCGAGCCGCCGATGGCCTGGAGCGGCCTCACCGAAGAGGAGTGCAAGAAGCGCGGCCTCGAGGTCAAAGTCACGAAGTTCGACTTCGCCAAGAACGCGAAAGCCGCGATCCTCTTGAAGAAGAAGGGCTTCGTGAAGTTCATCACCGACCCGAAGTACGGCGAGATCCTCGGCGTGCACATCGTCGGGCCCCAGGCCACCGACCTGCTCGCCGAGCCAGCCCTGGCCATCTCGGCCGAGATGCCCATCGAAGAGCTCGCGCGCACCGTGCACGCCCACCCGACCCTCTACGAGGCCATCTGGGAGGCCGCGTCGATGGCCGCCGGTCGCGCCGCGCACGGCTGAGCACGGACACCCCACTCCGCACACCTCGCCCGCAGCGGCTCGATCCACGCAGGTGCCGCCAACGCAGACAGCAGCTGCGTCACAGGTTTGCTGCAGGCGGGTGCCGCGACCATCTCCATCGGGATCGACGCACAGATTCATCGCGACGTCGGAGTCGACGCGATGGTCGCGCCTGGTCACGCGGTCGACATCGCACAGCTCACCGTGGCCCACGATGTTCCAGGGCTCGCAGCGCCTCTGCAAACGCCGTCGCGTGTGCTTGGCTGCCGGCATGTCCGTCGTCGACGTCGTCCACAATGGCTCGCTCATCATCGACACGCCCGGCCGCGGCTTCGTCAACATCGGCGCCGCCGTCGACGACGTCGTCGCCCACAGCGGTGCACGCAGCGGCCTGTGCACGGTGTTCGTCCACCACACCAGCGCCTCGCTGCTCGTGCAGGAGAACGCCGACCCCGCCGTGCGCGGGGACCTCGAGCGCTTCTTTGCCCGCCTCGTCAAAGACGGTGACCCGCTGTTCCAGCACACCGACGAAGGCCCCGACGACATGAGCGCCCACGTGCGCTCGACGTTGACGGCGACGTCGCTGGGCTTGCCCATCCGCGACGGCCGCCTCGACCTCGGCACCTGGCAGGCGGTCTACCTCTGGGAGCACCGCGAGAAGCCCTACCGCCGGCGCGTCAGCGTCGTCATCGTCGGCACGACGGCGTCTGCAGGTTCGGGCTCGTGAGGGGGCTCGTCGATGCTGTCGTCTTTGACATGGACGGCGTGCTCGTCGACAGCGAGCCCCTGTGGCACGAGGCCGAGATCGAGGTCTTTGGCGCGCTCGGGCTGACGCTCACCAGGGCCGACTGCCAGCAAACGACCGGCGTGCGCATCGACAACGTCGTCAAGCATTGGCGCGAGCAGCACGCACTCCTGTTCAGAAACGTCGACGACACCGCCGTCGTCGGCCGCATCGTCGACGGCGTCATCGCCCGCGTCACCGCCCGCGGCGCGCCCATGCCCGGCGCGGTCGAGGCCGTCGGCGACGTCGCCCGCCGCGGCTGGCCGATCGGGCTGGCGTCGTCGTCGCCGCGGGCGATCATCGAGGCCGTGCTCGAGCGCTTGCAGGTGCCCGGCCACGAGGGCGGCGCCAGCGGCCCGCTCAAGCAGTGCTTCGCCGCGGTCTGCTCGGCCGAGCACCTGCCGCACGGCAAGCCCGACCCCGCCGTCTACCTCGAGGCCTGCCGCCTGCTCGGTGTCGACCCGCGCCGCGCCGTGGCCGTCGAAGACAGCAGCAGCGGCATCGAGGCTGGCAAGAACGCGGGCATGATCGTCGTCGCCGTGCCCGATCCGTCGGCGGCGCCGCCGAAGTCGCTGGCGCTGGCCGACGTCGTCATCGCGTCGTTGCGCGAGCTGCCCGCCGTGCTCGACCGCCTGGCCGCTTGATCAGCTGGCAGGGCCGGTGCGGGCCCACACGAGCCGCGCGCCGACGAGGGCGAGACCGACAAAGACCAGGCACAGAGCACCGCCAAAGACGATGCTCAGAACCTTGCTGCCACGGAAGCTCTCGTCGTCGCTCACGAGCATCAACACAAAGAACGCGGCGGTGTAGGCGATAAAGGCAGCGGTGCCGACGACGACGCTGGCCCGCACCACGTGCCGGACGCCGGCGAGGCCGCGGCTGTGCGCCTGGGTTGAAACGGCGCCGGCCAGGCCAAGCGCGATCATGGATATCCGCAGCGGCTCGACCCAGCGACGCCAGTCGGCCGGCAGGCTGTTGTCGACCAGAAAAAGGGCCAGGCCGATGGAGACAAAGACACCAAAGGCACCGGTGACGTAGGCCCAGAATCCCGCCTTCATGCGACGAGGCGGGCGCGCAGCACATCGGTCATCTGGTAGCGGCCGGGCTTCTGGTCGACGAGAAAGCGCGACGCGAGCAGCGCGCCTTTGGCAAAGATGCCGCGGTCGGAAACCTTGTGGGCGATCTCGACGCGCTCGCCGTCGACGAAAAAGGTGACGGTGTGCTCGCCGACGACGTCGCCGCCGCGGACCGCGACCACGCCGATGTCACCCGGCTGGCGGGGCGCGTCGCCGTCTCTCGCTTTGACGAAGCGCTGGGCCGATCCTCCGGCTTCTGGGCGGGGCGGCAGGCTGGCGCGGGCCTGCTCGACGGCGCGGGCCAGCATGAGGGCCGTGCCCGAAGGCGCGTCCTTCTTTTTGCGGTGGTGGACCTCGACGATTTCGCAGTCGGCGTCGGCCATGGCCCGGGCGGCCGTCGCCGACAGCAGCGCCACGAGATGGGCGCCCGGCGAGAGGTTGGCGGCCACCAGCACCGGGATGGCGGCGCCGGCGGCGTCGAGGGCGGCGTGGTCGTCGGCGCTCAAGCCCGTGGTCGCGCACAGATAGGGCACCTGGCGCGTCGCGCACAGCCGCGCGTGGTGGGCGCTGGCGCCGGGCGTGGCGACGTCGACGACGACGACGGGGCCCTTCACCAGGTTCTGCAGGACGTCGGCGAGGTCGTCGCCGCGGCCGACGGCGGACGCGCCCATCTGCTGGGCCTCGGCGGCGGCGATGATGAGCTGCCCGAGCCGGCCGCGGGCGCCGACCACGACCAGTTGCAGTGGAGAGGGCTGGAGCACGTCAGAGCCAGCCGTCGGCGGTCAGCATCTTTTTCAGCTGGGCGAGCTCGCCGTCGTCGAGGGGACACATCGGCAGGCGGAAGCGCGGCGTGATCTTGCCGCCACCACGGCCGGTGATGGCCAGCGCCGTCTTCACCGGGATCGGGTTCGCGCGGAAGAACATCGTCACCGACAGCGGCGACGTCTTGCGCGACAGCGCCTGCGCCGTCTTCATGTCGCCGTCGTCGAACGCCTTGACCATCTGCACCAACTCGCGCGCGCACAGGTGCGAGGTCACGCTGATGACGCCGTCGCCGCCGATGGCCAGCAGCGAGAGGATGTGGCCGTCGTCGCCGGAGAGCACCGAGAAGTCGTCGCGCACCGAGCTCAAGCGGTTGAGGATGTCCTGGCTGCGCTGCACCGATCCCGTGGCCTCTTTGACGCCGACGAATTTCGGTTCGTCTTTGGCCAGGCGGAGGAGTGTTTCGGGTAACAAATCGACGCCGGTGCGACCCGGAACATTGTAGATGATAATCGGCAGATCGGCACTGTCAGCGACGGCACGGAAATGACGATACAAGCCTTCTTGCGTCGGCTTATTGTACCATGGTGTCACATGCAGAGCGCCAGATACTTTGTATTGGCCTGAGGTCCCGCTCCCGCTCGATCCCGACAGCGCGGCGACGCGCTGGTGGTTCTCGACGGCCTTTTTCGTGTCGTTGGCGCCGGCGCCGGCGACCACCGGGATGCGGCCCTTCACCACCGACAGCGTCGTCGTGATGACGAGGTCTTGCTCGGCTTCGCTGAGGGTCGCGGTCTCGCCGGTGGTGCCGCAGGGCACGAGGCCATGCAGGCCGGCGTCGACCTGATCGGT
>JBKJNL010000789.1:0-2739 GCA_046593615.1 Myxococcota bacterium
GCACATCGCGGCGCCGCCGATTTCGAAAGAGCTGGTCGCCCAGCGCGTTGAAGAGCTGCGCCGCTTGATTTCGATGACGCAGCCGCGCGGGGTCGGCACGCACATCGAAGCCGGCGACGAGGTCGAGCTCGACCTGCTCGGCTACGTCGAGGGCAAGCTGTTCGTCGCCCAGCAAAACGCCTGGTTCGACATCAAGCCCAACGTCTTTTTGCCTGGCTTGTTCGAGCAGCTCATCGGCGTCGCGCCTCCTGACAACGTCGTCGTGCAGCTGCGCGTGCCCGACCTCTACCCGGTCGAAGAGCACCGCGGAAAGATGGCCGCCTTTGCCATCACCGTGCGCCGCGCGCAGAAGCGCATCCTCCCCGACGCCGACGACCCGCTGTTCCTCGCGCTGACCACGCGCAAGGCCAAGACCCGCGCCGAGCTCGAGAAGGTCCTTGTCGACGAGCTCACGCAAGAGCGCGCGCGCCTGTGCGTCGACGAAGCCAAGCTGGCGCTGTTGCGCGAGCTCTACGCCCGCGTCGGCGCTGCCGAAGACATCCCCGACGAGCTCGTCGACGAAGAGCTGCGCCGCCGCTGGAAGAAGCACATCGGCGACGCCCTCGCGCACCAGGGCATCTCCGTCGAAGACCAGAAGAAGTCGTTGGCCGACTTCGGCAACGCCGCCCAGCGCGCCGAGGCCCGCCGCACGGTGTGGGAGGTCCGCTGCCTCGAAGCCGTCGCCGACCACGCCGGCGTCGAAGCCACCGACGGCGAAGTGCACAAGATGGTCGAAGAGCTCGCGCCCAACATCCGCAAGGGTGACGTCGAGGGGCTGCTCTACCAGCACGCCAACCTCTCCAAAGAGCTCGTGAAGAGCCTGCGCCTGCAGCGCGCGCTGCTGGTGCTCCTCGGCAAGGCCAAGGTCGCGTTCGATGGCACGCCGAAGCCCCTCGACCAGCTGCTGTCGCCCATCCCGGCCGCGCCGTCGCCGACGGCGGCGTCGTCGGGCGGCACCGCCGGCAGCGGCGGCAAGGGCGAGATGACGGCGACACGCGGCCTCAAGCGCCCGCCGTCAAAGGCGACGCCGGCCTAGGTTTCCGTCGACGGTTCAGGGCTCAGTAGGGGAAGCCGAGCACCACGTAGGGCTGGTCGAGGCCGCCGCGCGTGAGACCGCGGGCGTAGCCGAGGCGGACGACGTAGAGGCCGTAGTAGCCGAGCACGATCTGCAGCCGCAGCTCGGCGCCGACGCCGGTGGCGAAGCTGGCGCGGGCGCCGGCCTCGTCGAACGCGGTGGCGGTGTCGACAAAGACCGCGCCGTGCAGACGATCGATGAACGCCGGCAAGGTCTCGATGCCCTGCTCGATCTCGACGAGCGGGAAGCGGTACTCGAGCGTCGCCGCCGCCAACGAATCGCCGACGAGGTGGGCGCCGGGGAAGCCCCGCAGCACGCCGGGCCCGCTGCGGTTCTGGCTGAAGACGTCTTGCAGCAGGTCGCGGCCGACGAAGCCGCCGGTGACGAAGAGCGAGCCGGGTCGGTCGTCGAACGAGGAGCCGCCGGAGAAGTAGCCGGCGACGGCGTGGTTGCCGAGCCCGGGGATGGGCTGGAAGGCGCGGACGTCGACAAAGACCTCGCGGACGTCGACGTCGGACAGCAACCGTTTGTCGCCGCCGCGCAGGCGGAAGAACGTCGACAGCCCGCGCTCGGGTGAGACGCTGTCGCGGTACTGCTCGCTGCCCTGGTAGCTCCAGTCGAGCGTAAAGGTCTGCGTGACGGGGTCGACGACGCTGGTCGGGTAGCGCGGCGCGAGGGCGTCGGGCGCGCTCGTGAGGCCGGTCTCGTCGATGGCCACCTGACGCTGGGCCCCGAACGTCAGCGCGTGGCTGTGGCGACGTCGACGAAAGGGCAGGGTGATGCTGGCGGTGCCGCGAGCCAGGGTCTCCTGGTGCAGCTCGGGCACGCCGTCGTTGGTCCGCCCGCGATCGCTCAGGTTGGGGCGTACCTCGAGACCCAGCGACAGCGGCAGGTACAGGTCGCCGAAGCGCGTGCTCATCGACGCCGACGGACGCAGCAAGAGCGTGTCAAAGGCCGCGCGCAGGTCCCAGCCCACGAGGCCAGCGGCGTCGGCGCCACGCGTCGAGAACCCGACGGCGTAGCCGCGCAGCGGGTCGCCGCTGACGAGGGGCACCCAGGCGTAGGGCCGCAGCGTCGGCCACGGGTTGTAGAGCTCGGGCGCCGTCGTCGTGGTCGTCGACGTCGCGGACGTGGCCGGCATCGGCCGGGGCTCCGCGCCGGGGAACGGAGCGACGACGGTCGGGCCGACGCCGGCTGCGACGAGGGCGGCGGCGTCGAGGTCAAAGGCGGCAACGTAGAGGTCGACGCCGTCGAGGTGGGTGTCGGTGAAAATCACGGCGCGCCCGTCGGGCGAGAGCACCGGCTGGGCGGCGCCGCCGAGGGTGTCGACGACGCGGCGGGTCTCGTGGGTCGCGGTGCTCCAGGCGTAGACGGCAAAGATGCCGTCGCGGTCGTCGACAAAGACGACGTGGCGGCCGTCGGGTGTCCACGATGGATCGAGCAGGTCGCCGACGCCGGCTTCGCCGCCGCGGATGAGGGTCGACAGCGTGCCCGTGGCGACGTCGACGGCCGCGATGCTGCGGTGCCCGCCCGCACCAAGCTGCGAGACGAGCACGGTCTTGCCGTCGGGCGAAGGCTGCGGCGTGTAGAGCACCACGCCGTCGTCGGCGGTGACCAGGCGGGTG
>JBKJNL010000538.1:0-5168 GCA_046593615.1 Myxococcota bacterium
GCGGCGGCGGTGCCGGTGGTGCAGCGGCGGGCGGCGGCGGTGGTGCCGCGGCGGCGGGCTGGGCGGCGGTGGTGCCGCGGCGGCGGGCTGGGCGGCGGCAGCGGCGGCGGCAGGCGCAGCGGCAGCAGGGGCTGGCTTGGCGGCGCCGCCCTTTTCTTCGACGACCTCGTCTTCGTCGGATTTTTCTTTTGGCTTCAAGAAGCCGACGACGGTGATGGGGGCGATCATCAGGACCGCGAGGGCCAGGAACACCGGCAGGCCGCCGGCGTCGGTGCGCGCGGCCTTTGCGCGGTCTTCGGGCGACGTCGGCGGCGACAGATAGGCCAGCATCTCGTCGGGCTTGGGGTGCTGGCGGTGGCAGGTGATGCACTGGTCGGGTTCGGGCTTGGCCTGGGCGTGGCACGTCCCGCAGGTCTTGCGCGCGTCGGCGGCGATGGGCTTCAAACCGTCGGCGTGGCAGCCGAGGCAGCGGCCCTCGATCGACATGTGGGCCTTGTGGACATCAAAGGCGTCGATGGCCAGCTGCTCTTGCTTGATCACCGGCGCGCGGGCCTTGGCCCCGGCGGAGCGGGCGTTGCCCCCCGTCGTCAACAGGCCTTCGTGGGGGTCGCCTTCGTGGCAGCCGATGCAGCCCACCTTTGCGGCGGCCGTCGGCGAGAACTCGCGGCCGTTGTGCTCGGCGTGGCAGTCGAAGCAGGTGAGGCCGGCGGCGGTGTGGCGCTCGGTGGGGGCGACGGCCGAGTGGCACTGCGAGCAGGTCTGGTCGCTGACGTGGCCGCCCTTGTGGCAGGCCATGCAGCTGACCTTGCCGCCGATGCCGACTTTTTCGCCGTTGCTGTCGGCGATCTCGGTGGCCCTGGCCGTGAACTCGGGCGTCGCGTGGTGGGCGCCGACGGCGCCGGGCGCGAGGGCGTCGAGGCGGGTGGCGGCGAGCATGGCCAGCAAGACGATGGGCGCGGTGATGACGCCGGCCCAGGCCAGCCGGCCCTTGAGCACCTTGCGCTCGACATCGGAGGTCGCGGTGAACGCGATGTCGTCGGCGCTCTTGCCCTTTTTCTTTTTGGCGAGCAGCGCCGAGCGGTCGCGCTTGTAGTCGACCTTCACGTTCTTCGCTTTTTCGCGATGCAGCGGGTCCCACTCTTTGGCGCCGGCGTTGTCGGACTTGATGACCTTGATGTTGCCGCCGCCGGCGTCGACCTTGACGCCCTCGCGCTGCAATTCCATCGCGATGCGCGCGCCGTTCACGGCGGCACTGATGGCAACGGTGGCCGTCCACTCGCCGATCTGGATGACGTCGCCGGTGTTCAGGTACTGGCGAACGATGCGCTTGCCGTTGACAAAGGTGCCGTTGGTGCTGCCTTCGTCGATGACCTCGAAGCGGCCGCCGCCGCCGCCGGCACGATCCGGCTCGCGCACGAGGCGGGTGTGGCTGCCCGAGACGTTGTCGCTGACGAGCGGAATGTCATTTCGGGCGTCGCGGCCGAGGGTCAAAGAGCTCTTGGCGTGGGGCGTGATCGAGGCGCCCTTCTTGACGAGGGCCACCGCTGGCGAATCGGCCGGCGTCGTCGCCAACAGCTGGCTCAGCATGGCCAGGCCCGACTGGCTGGCCTGGGCGATGAGCTCGGCCGGCATGGCCTGCAGGATCATGGTCTTTTGCTTGGCCGCCGACGGCTGCTCGGCCATCAGCTTGGCGATCTCGTCTTTGCCGAGCATCTGCGTCTTGACGACGGTGCGGCCCATGTCTTTCTGTTTGACGCGGGCCTGGGCGCGGCTGTTGGCGATCGCGTCTTGCAGGTCGGCCGCCGACATCATCATCGTCGCCGCGCCCTTCACGGCGGGGGCGCGATCCGAGATGCGGACCTCGGACTGGGCCTGCTGGCTGGCGACCATGACCTCGAGCAGCGTGGTGCCGGCCTGGATGAAGTCACCGCGCTTGATGCGCCGCGGTTCTTTGACGCGCTCGCCGTTCAAGAAGATGCCGTTCAGCGAGCCGAGGTCTTTGACCTGGATGCCGTCGGTCTCGCTCCACACGACCTCGAAGTGCTTGCCCGAGCAGAGCTGGTCTTCGATCTGGCCGTCGGCGTCGGCGGCGCGGCCCACCGAGATGGTGCCGTTCTGGCGGAGCGGGATCTCGATCCCCGCGGACAACCCGTCGACCACCTTGAGCGCGAACATCGGTGCGGCCTCGTGAGCTCAGGAGCAAACAGCGGAAACGTGGCGCCCGCGGGGGCGCAATCAAAGGCGTTTATCCTCCATGTCCCGGGCGAAGTCACGCCCGGGCGTCGTCGACAAACCCCGGCGGAACCGAGACAGGGACACGCCGCTGGTGCGCCGGTGTTGCTGCTCTTGCGCCGCGGTCGTCGTCGCGCAGAGGCGAGCGCAGAGGTGAGCGCAGAGGTGAGCGCCGAGGTGAGCGCAGAGGTGAGCGCAGAGGTGAGCGCAGAGGTGAGCGCAGAGGTGAGCGCAGAGGCGAACCAGGCGGAGCGCGTGCCTCGTGCGCTGACGCCGTCGACCAGTTCAGGTGACAGCCGCAGGGCCTTGGGAGATAACCGCGATCGATGACCTCGACAGCCGCCCCCGCTCCGCATCAACCTGGCCCCAACGCCGGTCCCGGTCCGCCGCCGACACCCGCTCTGACGTCATCGGGCCCCGCGCCAAAAGCGACCAAGCCCGCGCCATCGCCGACGGCCAAGAAGCTGTCGCAAAAGACGCTCAAGGCCCGAGAGACCCGCTGGGATAAGCGTGGCGCCTGGTTCCTGGCCGCGATCACCGCCGTCATCGTCGTCGGGCTGTGGGCCTTATCGGCGTTCAAGATCGACGCCCCGCCCCACGGCCGCGGCGCCCAGGGTGACACCCTCGTCGGCTACATCCTCGGCGTCCTCACCGTGATCCTCTACGCCGGCGTCGCCGCCTATTCGATCCGCCACCGCAAGCGCATCCAGAAGCGCTTCATGACCCGCACCTGGATGGAGGCCCACCTGGCCTTTGGCCTCGTCGCCGGCCTCGCCGCGGTGCTGCACTCGGGGCCGCGCCTGTTGGCGGCGGCCCCGCTGCACAGCGCGTTTCTCGTGGCCTGGCTGGGCCTCATCGGCACCGGCATCTTTGGCAAGATCATCAGCGTCGTCGTGCCCCGCCGCCTGACGCTCATCGAAGACGAAGCGCTGCTCGCCGAAGACGTCACCGACAAGCAGGGCGCCATGCGCAAGGAGATCGAAGACCTCCTGCAGGCGAACCCCGAGCCGGGCTTCGTCGCCTACGTCAACGACGTGGTGCCCCGGGCCATCAAGAACCCGCTGACCTACGGCAAGCGCCGCATGCGCCGCGCCGACGTCGTCGAGGAGATCTGGGCCCAGACCAACGGTGCTTCGGCGGTGCCCGCCGACAAGTCCGAGACCGCGCGGCGCCTGGTGACCTGCTTGATCGAAGAGCGCTTCCTCGAGCAGATGCAGGGCTACCACTGGATCCTGCGGGCCTGGGTGCCCATCCACGTGGCGCTGACGACGCTGTGCTTCCCGTGGCTCATCGTCCACGTCGTCACGGTGTTCCTGCTGTAGCGCCAGGGCCCGACGAAGTCCTCGAACCAGCAGCAGTCGTCGACGAGACCTCCGCGCCGTCGGCTCAGCGGTAGCGGTCGTTCTTCCACGGGTGCGCGGACATCGAGTAGCCGCGCTCCTCCCAGAAGCCGGCCTTGTCGGCGACCATGACCTCGAGGCGGCACAGCCACTTGCTGCCCTTCCAGGCGTAGAGCTGCGGCGTGACCATGCGCACCGGGCCGCCGTGCTCGACGGGCAGGGGCTGGCCGTCGACGGTGTGGGCGACGAGCACGTCGTCTTTGAGGGCTTCTTCGAGGGGCAGGTTCGTGGTGTAGCCGTCGCTGCCGTGGCCCATCAGGTGACTGGCGTCGTCGTGGGGCTCGGCCAGCGCCAGCAGCGTCGACACCCGCACGCCGCGCCAGCGCAGGTCGAGGCGCGACCACGTCGTCACGCAGTGGAAGTCGGAGACGTCGTCGACCTGCGCCAGGGCGAGCAGGCCCTGCCAGTCGAGGGTGAAGGGGCGGGCCACGGCGCCGTCGACGACGAGGGAGAAGCTGTCTTTGGTCACGCCGGGTTGGTTGCCGAGGTCGAGCACCGGCCACTTCGTCGTCTGGATCTGTCCGACGGGGACAGCCGGCATGCCGTGGCGGTTCTTCGGGCCGGTGCCTTGCGGCGTGTCGTCGGCGACGCCGGGCGAGCGGGCCATCTTTTCGTGGAAGCGCTGCATCAGCCGCAGGCGCGCGGCGACGATGGCTTCTTGTTTGTCGACCTGCTTGCCGTCGCTTTGAGGGCTCGGCGGTGAGGTGGGCTTGTCGTTGCTCATACGCTAGAAAGCCTACTCATGGCCCTGCCCATCGTCGACGACAACCTGCTCAGCCCGCCGCGCAGCCCCTCGGCGCAGGGCAACAGCGAGGCGCCCCCGCGGCGGTCGCGCTACGCCCTGCGCGTCAGCGTGCTCGAGCAGTGCCAGCTCGACTGTCGCTATTGCCGGCCGGGGTCGGTGACGACGCCGTCGACGGCGGCGAAGTGGTTGCGCGCCGCCGACCACGCCCGGCTGGCGCCGCTCTTCTATGCCCGCGGCGTGCGCAAGGTGCGCTTCACCGGCGGCGAGCCGACCCTGCGCAACGACCTCGTCGACGTCGTCGCCGCCTGGCACGACGCCCGCGGCGCCCTCGCAGACGGCGGCCCGACGCAGCTGGCGCTGACCACCAATGCCTTGCGTCTGCGGCCGTTGTTGCCGGCGCTGAAGGAAGCGGGGCTCGATTCGATCACCGTCCACCTCGACACCCTGCGGCCCGAGCGGGTGACGGCGTTGATGGGCGATGGCGCCGACGTCGACGCCGTGTTCGCCGCCGCCGACGACGCGCGCGCGCTGGGCCTGGCCGTGAAGTGGAACGTCGTCGTGCAGAAGGGCAGGAACGACGACGAAATCGGCGCCATCCTCGACGAGAGCGGCCGCCGCGGCATCGAGGTCCGCTTCATCGAGCTGATGAACACCGGCTCGGCCCGCGGCTACGTCGCCGAGGTCTTCATCAGCGGCGCCGACATCGTCGACGTCGTGCGCCGCACGCGCGGCGTGCAGCCGGTCGCCCGCCGTCACCCGAGCGATCCGGCCGCGCTGTATCGCTCCGGAGG
>JBKJNL010000556.1:0-6983 GCA_046593615.1 Myxococcota bacterium
GGTGGCCACCAGCGGCGTGTCGATGTCCCAGTTGACGAGCGTGGCGCCGTCGGCGGCGGTGGCGACGGTGACCTCTTCGACGCGCGGCATGAAGAACCGGTAGTTCGGGTAGTCGAGCAACACGCTCCACAAGCGCGCAGCCGGGGCCTCGACGTCGACGACGCTGACGACGGCGTCGAACTTGCCTTTCTTGTCGACGTCGACGCGGGCCATGGGCCCCTTCTCGAGCATCTTGCTGAGGTCGTCGGCGAGCGCCGCGGTGGCGCTGCCGAGGGTCAAGGCCAGGACGACGACGAGGGAGAGCGGCTTCACGCGTCCATCCTACCTTCCAGGGCCGCAACCGCCGGGCCCCGCTGACAACACATCGCGAGCGGCGGTTCTGGCGCGCACAGACGGCGCGGTGTGGCAGGGTCCGCGCCATGAAGAAGCTCGTGTGCGTCCACGGTCACTTCTACCAGCCGCCTCGCGAGAACCCGTGGCTCGAGGAGATCGAGCGCGAGCCGTCGGCGTCGCCGCACCACGACTGGAACGCCCGCATCACCGAGGAGTGTTACGCGCCCAACGCCTGGGCCCGCATCCAGGGCCCCGACGGACGCGTGACGCGCCTCTCCGACAATTACGCGCGCATGAGCTTCAACTTCGGCCCGACGCTGCTGTCGTGGATGGAGCGGCACGCAAAGGCGACCCTCCGCGAGATCGTCGCCGCCGACGCCGCTTCGGTGGCCCGTCTCAACAACGGCAATGCGATCGCCCAGGTCTACAACCATGCGATCATTCCGCTGTGCAATGAGCGCGACAAACGGACACAGGTGCGCTGGGGCCTGGCCGACTTCCGCCACCGCTTCGGCCGCAAAGCCCGCGGCATCTGGCTCGCCGAAACAGCGGTCGACGCCGCCACCCTCGAAGTCCTCGCCGACGAAGGCGTCGAATTCACCATTCTGTCGCCCTACCAGGCCCGGCGCTTCAAGGTCGACGGCGCCCACCCGCAAGACGGCTGGGTCGACTGCGGCGACGGCAGCATCCCCACGGGTCGCGCCTACCGTTATACGACGAAAAGCGGCAAGAAGCTCGCGCTGTTCTTCTATGACGGCACCATCGCCAAGGGCATCGCCTTTGACCGCGTGCTGGCCGACGCCGGTCACCTGGTGGGCGCGATCCACCAGGCCTGGCGCACGCGCAAGGCGCCCGAGAACGAGCCCTGGCTCGTGCACACCGCCACCGACGGCGAGAGCTATGGGCATCACTTTCGCTTCGGCGACATGGCCCTGGCCTCGGCCTTTGAGAAGCTCGAGCGCGATCCCGACGTCGAGATCATCAACTACGCGACGTTCCTCGATCGCTTCGGCTGCCGCGGCGACGTCGAGATCCACCCCGTCAGCGCCTGGTCGTACGCCCACGGCGTCGGCCGTTGGGAGCGCGACTGCGGCTGCAAGATGAACCCCGATCCGGGTTGGACGCAGAAGTGGCGGACGCCGCTGCGCCACGCCTTGAACGTCGTGCGCGACGAGCTGGCGGGCTTCTATGAGCGCAAGGCCAGCGCCCTGGTCACCGACCCCTGGATGGCCCGCGACGCCTGGGTCGACGTCGTCCTCGACCGCTCAAAGATCGCGGCGTTCCTCGAGCAGCATGTGCCCCGCCGGCTGTCGGCGACCGATCAGGTGCGCCTCTTTCAGCTCCTCGAGATGCAGCGCTCGACGCTGTTGATGTTCACCTCGTGCGGCTGGTTCTTCGACGACGTCAGCGGCGGCGAGAGCGTCATTCTGATGAAATACGCGGCCCGGGCCCTCGGCCTCGCCGACAAGCTCGGCATCAGGCAAGACGGCGTCGACGTCGAAGCGAGCTTCTTGAAGCACCTCGAGGCCGCCGACAGCAATGTGCGTCGCCCCGACGGCACCCGCCAGAACGGGCGCGACATCTTTCTCGAAAAGGTGCGGCCCGCGGCCATCGACCACGAGCGCGTCGCCGTCTCCGTCGCCCTCGGCGCCGCCACCGGCCACCCGCCCGAACAGCGCATCTCGGCGTTCACCATCACCGCCCACGAAGAGCACGCCGTCGACGACGCACCCGTGCCGTGCGTGGCCGGCAAGGTCGACCTCGTCGACGAGCGCACCGGCGAGGTCGGGGCCGTGGCCTTTGTCGTCGTCGGCTTCGGCGGCCTCGACTGGCGCGGCGTCATGACATCCGTCGAGCAACTGCCCCGCTTGCGGCAGCTGCTCGCCGGGCACCCCGAGGCCAGCGGCCTGGCGCGCGTGCTTGACGACGAGATCGAGCGCGGCGGTCGCGGCTTCACCCTGAAAGACGCCCCCGCCGACGTGCGCGACGCCATCGCCGCCACCGCGCTGGCGCGCCGGGTCGACGTCGTCGACGGCATCCTCGCCGAGCTGCTGCTGGCCGAGCGCGCGCTTTTGCGCGGCGTGGTCGGCATGGGCGGCACGCTCGCGCCCTCGCTCAAGGCCCTCACCGCGCACGCGCTCACCCGGCGGGCTTCTGACGTCGTCGATGAGCTGCTGTCGTCGACGGGCAGCGCCGCCAGCTACGTGCGGCGGCTGAGAACCGTGCTCGACGACGCCGCCGAGCTGAAGGTCAGCGTCGACCTGCTCGTGCCCGCGCGGGCCATCGAGCAGGCCCTGGCCGTGGCCCTGGAAGACCTGCTCGATCGACACGACGACGCCGTCAGCGCCGTCGTCGGCGTGGCCCACGTCGCTCGCCTGCTCGACGTCATGAAGCTGCTCGGCAGCGATCGCCCCCTGCCGCGCGTCTTGCCGCTCGTGGCCCAGGTCGCCGAGCGGGCCTTTGCCGACATCGGCTTCCAGGCGGCGACGGCCAAGCTGCTGCCGGCCCTCGAAGACACCTGTCGGTCCCGCTTTGCGCCGGCACTCATCCTGGCTTGAGCTGAAGAACGTGACGGGCGGCACGCGGGATGCCGCGCCGCCGGATCTAGCCTGCTGCCTCGAGGTCGCACTTTTGTCTCATCTGCTCCCGGGTCGCCGCCGCCGCGCTCTCCGCGACGCCTCCAGCGTCCGCGCGGCGTTGAGCGCCAGTTCTTCGGCAGGGGCCTATGGGCAGCTGGCTCCCAACAACCGCGGCCGCGGTCCGTCGCAGAAGCTCAACGAGCTGAATCCCTACTCGCTCGACGCCGATGGCTGGTGCGAGCCGACCGCGACCCGCGTCAAGGAGTACGACCGCGTCGGCCCCCCCGTCGACGTCCGGGCCAACCTGCAGGAGCAGGAGATCAGCCGGGGCCGCTCGACCATCGCCGCCCACCTCGCCGTGCTTCGCCAGCAGTCCCAGCACGGGGTCGCCTACAACACGCAGTGGTCGCACTGGGAAAAGCACCCGCGTCGCGAGCTGGTGAACGCGCTCTTCCCCGTGCTCGACGACGTCGACCGCCGCCAGTTGCTGCACGAAGAGGTCTCGCAGTTCCTGGTGCGCACCACGCGCGACGAGCCGACTCCCCTGGCCGACAAGCTGCTCTCGAGCGGCCTGTCGACGGGCCACGCCTCCGTGGTGCTGCGGCTGCTCGTCGAGCTGCGCCACGCCTGGACCTCGCGCAGCCTCGACTCCGCCGACGCCGGCTACGACGACGTCAACTGGCGCCACGCCTGCGGTGAGCTGGCCCAGGTGCTCGACATCGCCCGCGACGCCGGCCTCGGCGACGACGCCACCGCCGACGCCGCCTTGACCTCGCTCTTGTCCGACTGCGCCAAGCTGCGCGGGAATTTCCTGACCCACCACGTCGACGGCGCCGTCGCCGCCTCGTTGCTGTTGCCGCGCGTGTTGCCGGTGGGCACGCCCCGCGAGCGCCAGCGCGTCGTCGGCGTCTGCCAGGCCATTCTCGAGCACCAGGTGGGGCCGCCGCGCTTCATGGCCGCGATGGTCAAGATGGGCATCGTCGCGGTCTTGCAAACGGTCGGCGCCGGCGTCGACGAAAAGACGCGGGTGGTGCTCGATGGGCTGCACGCAAAGATTGCCGATCCGATGAACCCGGCCCACGTCGAGCGCACCGGCGACGGCTGCGGCGCCCTGCGACTGACGCGCGAAGAGCGGGCGTTGCTGAAGCTCATCGATCTGCCCGACTGGTATGTGCCCCACCCGCTGACGCCGTGGTTCGCCATGAGCTCGGCGGTCATCGACGCCGACAGCCTCGTCAACTACGTCACCGCCGACGGCGTCGGAAAGATCGTCGCCATCTGCGGGCCCGGCACGCCGTTTCAAGACCCGACGGTCTTTCACTCGATCTTCAGCTGCGGCGCCTCGTTCGTCGACGCCGTCAGCGTCATGAGCGACGTGGCCATGGGCTCGGTGCAGCAGGGCCTCGCGCGCACCCGCACGGTCATCGACAAGGTGCGCAAAGGCGTGACGCGCGAGCTGTCGAACAAGCTGCTGGCCTGGCCCGAGCATCTGTTCGACCGCGTCATCGCCGAAGAAAAAGTCGACGTGGGCCAGCTCAAGCTGCGGCGGCTGCGCGGCCTGGTGATCATCAACGTCGGCAGCGACATCGACCAGCTGCCCTATTGGAGCGTCCCGCTCGACTACGCGGCGCCGGGCGCGTCGCTCGAGGTGGCCAAGCTGCTGCGCCGCAAGGTTGCCGACCTGCTGCGCTCGGTCTGATCGCTCTTCGTCGCCACAGTCCGCTATCGTCGCTGAATGACGTCGTCACCGCCGTCCACTGCCGAGCCGGTCGCGACGCCCTCTGAACCAAAGGCGTCGACGACGTTGGCGAAGCTGGCGTTGCTCTCGAGCCTCTACTTCTCGCAGGGCCTGCCCTACGGGTTCTTTACGCAGGCGCTGCCGGTGTGGATGCGCCAGGCAGGGATGGACCTGACGATCATCGGCTTCTCGTCGATCCTCGCGCTGCCGTGGGGGCTCAAGATGCTGTGGGCGCCCCTCGTCGATCGCTGCGACGGCTCGCCGCTGGGACGTCGACGGGGGTGGATCCTGCCGCTGCAGGGGCTCACCGCGGTGGCCCTCATCGCCCTGGCGCTCGTTGGCGGCGGCTCCGGCGAACAGAGCACGGGGGCGCCGATCATCGCCGCCATGGCCGTGGCCATGTTCGTCACCAACCTGTTCGCGGCCACGCAAGACATCGCGACCGACGGCTTCGCCATCGACCTGCTGTCGTCGTCGGAGCGCGGCCTCGGCAACGGCGTGCAGGTGGCCGCCTACCGCGTGGGCATGATCGTCGGCGGTGGCGCGCTGCTCTACGCGCTGGCCCAGTGGGGCTGGACGCCGACCTTCCTGGTGATGGCCGCCCTCATCGCCTTGATGAGCGTGCCCATCTTGTTGCACCGCGAGGCGCGACCTTTATCGACGCTGTCGGCGACGACGACGAATGCGGAAAAGACGTCGTGGTCGGCGGCGCTGCAGTTCCTGGGCCGCAAGCGCGGCCAGATGATCATCTGGTGCCTCGGCATCGGCCTCTACAAAATCGGCGACGCGTTCGGCTCGCCGATGGCCCGCACGCTGCTCGTCGACAAGGGCTACTCCGTCGAAGACATCGCGCTGCTGCTCGGCACCCTCGGCTCGCTGGCGGGCATGGCCGGGGCGCTGTTGGGCGGGCTGATGGCCAGACGAGGCCGGCTGCTGGCTCTCGTCGTCTGTGGCCTCGTGCATGCTGTGTTGATGGCCAGCTACGCCCTGCCGGTCTTCTACGAGCTCGACGCCGGCGTGGTCGGCGCCCTCGTCGTGCTCGAGCACATCACCGGCGGCATGGCGACCGTCGCGCTGTTCACGGCGATGATGGATGCCTGCGAGCCCAAGACCGGCGCCACCGACTACACCGTGCAGGCCAGCATCGTGGTCTTTGCCAGCGGCCTGGGCAGCGCGCTGTCGGGGATGTCGGCGCAGTCGTTTGGCTACGCGCCCCACTTCAACGCTGCGGGCCTGCTGTGTGCCGTCGGCACCCTGGCCATGATCCCCCTCTACCGCCTGAAGATCGCACCGCGCGATCCGGCTTTTGACGACGAGCTGGCCCGGCTCGAGCTGCCCCGGCGGGCCGTGTCGTCATCGACGTCGACGGCGGTTCCTTCTGCGCAGGAGCGACCATGAAGGTCACGGCCCTCGGCACCGGCGACGCGTTCTCCGCCGACCGCTACTCGAGCTGCCTGCTCGTCGAAGACGGCACCACGCGCCTGCTCGTCGACTGCCCGCACCCCATCCGCAAGATCTTGAAGGAGTCGACTCGCGGCCGGGTCGACGTCGGCGACATCGACGGATTGCTGCTCACGCACCTGCACGCCGACCACGCCAGCGGCGTCGAGGGCTTCGCCTGGTTCTGCCGCTTCGCCTTGCAGAAAAAGGCCCGCGTCCACGCCCACCCCGCGGTGCTCGAGCACCTGTGGGCGCAGCTGCAGGGCAGCATGGGCGAGCTGTTGCACGTCGACAGCGACAACAAGCCCCACCACCGCACCCGCCTCGACGCCGGCGACGTCCTGGAGATGGTGCCATTCCTGGGCAGCCTGGCGAGCGGTCACGCGACGGCTCACGCGGGCGGTCAACCGGGCGGTCACGCGGGCGGTCACGCGACCATCGGCACCTTCATGGTCGAGAGCCGTTTGACGATCCACCACATCCCGACGACGGCGCTGCGGTTCACCAGCGGCGTCGCCGGCGAGCAGCGGAGCTTCGGCTACTCGGCCGACACCGCGTACGACCCCGAGCTCATCGCCTGGCTGATGCGCAGCGACCTCGTCGTGCACGAGACCAACTGGGGCGCCCACACGCCCTACGCCCGCCTCGCCGCCCTGCCCCTCGAGCAACGCCAGAAGATGCGGCTCATCCACTGGCCCGACGAATTCGACGGCGGCTTCGGCGGCGGCGGCGCGATTGCCCGGCTGCACGATGGCGACGTCATCGACGTCTGACGCAGCAATGAACCGGTGCCCTCGACGTGAGAGCAGCGCGGGCCGCGTGATGAGCGACGCTCAGGACTGGCAGAGAAAGATGCCCTTCAGGTCTCCGGGAGGCGTCTCTCAGGCGGTCTG
>JBKJNL010000564.1:0-4207 GCA_046593615.1 Myxococcota bacterium
TTCACAGCGGGGCCGCACGCTTGCGGGGCGTCGCCGGGCGGTGGCAGGGTTCGCCGCATGCGCCGCATCGTTTTGCTCTCTTTGCTGCTCGCCACGTCGTCGTCGTCGTGGGCGTCGGCGGCGGCTGCGGCGCCGTCGAAGCCCGACCCGCTGCACGTGGCGTCGACCCGCTTCGCGCTGAAGAACGGGCTCACCGTCGTGCTGGTCGAAGACCACAGCGTGCCGCGCGTGCACATGAGCCTGCGCGTGCGCACCGGGTCGGCAGCGGAGAAGCCCGGACGCACGGGCTTCGCCCACCTCTTCGAGCACTTGATGTTCGAGGGCAGCAAGAACGTCCCCGAGGGCAAGTTCGACGAGTGGCTCGAGGCCGCCGGCGGCGAGAACAACGCCTGGACGTCAGAGGACTTCACATACTACTATGAAGAAGGACCGAGCAACGCCCTCGATTTGATGATGTATCTGGAGAGTGACCGTCTCGCGTTCTTTCTCGACAAGCTCAACGAAGCGCTCGTCGATGGCCAGCGCGACGTCGTCAAAAATGAGCGCCGGCAATCGTATGAGAATCGCCCCTATGGCACCGCCGATCTTGCTGTGCCGGCGCTGCTGTTTCCCAAGGGTCACCCGTATTCATGGCCGGTGATTGGCTCGATGGACGACCTGACCGCCGCGTCCCTCGCCGACGTCCGCGACTTCTTTTCCCGGCACTACGCGCCCGAGAACGCCATCCTCGTCGTCGTCGGCGACTTCAAGACCAGCGACGCCAGGAACGCCGTCGAGCAGTGGTTCAACGACGTGCCGTCGCGCGGCGGGCGGCCGGCGCCGACCGTGGCGCCCGTGGCCTTGACCGGCGAGAAGCGCGCCGTCTTTGAAGACGACGTCGAGCTGCCGCGCCTCTCGTTCATCTGGCCGTCGGCCGCGCTGTACGGCCCCGACGACGCCGCCCTCGACCTGCTGGCCGCGGCACTGACCGGCGGCGAATCGGCGCGGCTCGTGAAGCGCCTCGTGCACGAAGAACGCATCGCGCAGTCGGTGTCGGCGCAGCAGGAGTCGCGCGAGCGCGGCGGCCAATTCGTCGTCGAGGTGCTGGCGTTTCCGGGCACGAAGCTCACGACCGTGGCCCGCATCGTCGACGAAGAGATCGCCCGCCTCGTGCGCGAGGGGCCGACCGCCGCTGAGCTGCAACGGGCCAAGACCGTCATCGAGGCCCACGCCTACGACAGCCTCGATTCGCTGTCGGCAAAGGCCGAGCGCACCAGCGCCTACGCCATGCTGCTCGGCGATCCCGATTCGTTCGCGCGCGACCTCGAGCGCTACCAGAAGCTCAGGCCCGCCGACGTCGCCGCCGCCGGCACCCGCACCCTGACCCGCGGCCGCCTTGTTCTCTCGGTCGTGCCACGCGGCCACCTCGAGCTCGCGGTCGTGAATCCCACAGCGAATCCTGTGCTGCCGTCGATGGGAGGTGCCCGATGATCAACACCACGCGCGCGTTGCTCGCCGGTCTCGCCGTGCTCTTTGCGGTGTCGTCGTCGTTGTCGGTGTCGGCGCGCGCGGCTGTCGATCGCAGCGCGCCGCCGGCGCCGGGCCCGGTGCCCGCCTTCCAGATGCCCGTGCCGACCGAGTTGACGCTGAAGAACGGCATCAAGGTCTTCTTCATCGAGCGCCACCGCGCGCCCCTCGTCGACGTCGTCGCCGTCGTCGGCTCCGGCGCCCTCGCCGAGCCCGCCGGCCGCGAAGGCACCGCGGTCGCGCTCGCCGATCTGATGACCCAGGGCGCCGTCGACAAAGACGGCGTGGCCAGAGACGCCTTTGCCTACGACGACGCCGTCAAGGCCCTCGGCGCCTCCGTCGACGCCAGCGCCGGCTGGACCTCGACCAGCGTGACCCTGCACGTCGCCAGCAGCCGCTTCACGCAAGGCCTGGCGCTGTTCGCCGATGCCCTGCTGCGGCCCCGGCTCACCGTCGACGATTGGGAGCGCAAGCGTGGCGAGAAGCTCGGCGAGCTCGCCTATTACAAAGACGAACCGCGCACCCTCGTGAGCCTCGCCAGCGCCCGCGCCCTGTTCGGCGCGGCCCGGCCCGGCACCGCGCTGATGGGCACGCCGAAGTCGCTGGTGTCGACGTCGGTGCAAGACCTGCGGACGTTTCACAAGCAGCACGTGCGCCCCGACAACACCTTTTTCGTCGTCGTCGGCGACCTCGACAAAAAGGCCGCCATCGCCGCGCTCGAGGCCGTGTTGTCGTCGTGGACAGCGCCCGCGGAGCCCCTGGAGAAGATCGCGCTGCCCGAGCCCGCGCCGCTGTCGTCGACCCGCGTCGTCGTCGTCAACCGCCCCGGCGCGCCGCAGAGCGCGGTGCAGATCGCGGCGCCGCTGCCGACGACGCTCGCGGCTCTCGACCCGCCCGCCGCCGTCATGCAGACCCTGCTCGGGGGCTCGTTCACGTCGCGGCTCAACAGCAACCTGCGCGAGCAGCACGGCTACTCCTACGGCGCCGGCTACGCGGTGCAGACGCGCCCGTGGCACCGCTCGACGGTGAGCACCAGCGTGGCCTCGCCGGTCACCATCCCGGCGCTGCAAGAGATCTTCAACGAGCTTGAGCGCATCCGCACGCCGGCGACGCCGCTCGAGGTCGAACGGGCCCGGGCCTACGAGGCGTTGACGTTCCCGTCGGTGCTCGACGGCGGCCGCTCGCTGGCGGCCACCTGGGCCAGCTGGAAAGAGATGGGCCTGAAGAACGAGGCCATCACCGGCTACATGGCCGCCGTGCAAAAGGTCGACGTCGAAGCCGTGCAGAAGAGCGCCGCCGCGCTCATCGATCCCAAGAAGGTCGTCGTCGTCATCGTCGGCGACCGCGCCAGGCTCGGCGACGACCTGGCGAAGCTCGGCCCGCTGCAGGTCATCACGCCCGACGAGTTGCTGCCGGCGCCGCCTGCTGCGCCCGCGGGGACGGCGAAGTAGCCGGAGGCTTCGTGCGCGCCGCCTCTCGCGCCGTCGTTTTCGCCGGGGCCACCGTCGCCCTCACGTTGTGCGCGTGCATCACCGACCGGGTGTTGGTCGACGATGACGACGGCCGCGCCGTCATCGACCCCGCCGTGGTGGCCCGCGCCAAGCGCGACACCACGGCGTTGCGCGGCTTGCCGTTTCAGCGCGAGGTGCCGCTGGAGATCATGACCGTCGAGCAGCTCGAGGGCTGGCTCAATCGCTACTATGATGACTACAAAATTGCGCTGAAGCGGCAAGACTATTTCTATCACAAGATGGGCATCCTGCCGCCGAGCCGCGACACGGCGTCGACGTGGAAGGGCTTCATCGGCGGCTTCGCCGGCGGCGTCTACGACGACGACCGTGTCGGTCCAGATGGCAACAAAGGCACGATGATCCTCGTGCAAGACTATGCCTGGTGGTCAAAGGTCCAGCTGGACATGGTCGGCCTCATGACCGGCATGGACCTCGCCTATGAGGTCTTCCTCGCCCACGAGCTCACGCACGCGCTGCAAGACCAGCACTTCGAGCTGGGTCGGCTGCTCGACCGCGTCGCTGATGACGACGTGCGCATGGTGCAGAAGACGATCCTCGAGAGCGAAGCCAACGTCATCGGCATGGCCCACTTCACCGGCATGCACCTCGACGACGTCGCCCAGCGCAAGGCCTTCTTTGCCTTCCTCCGCTACAACAACCTGTTCAACGCGCCGATCCTCGCGGCGCTGGCGGGCAAGACGCCGTCGTTCTTTTCGCGTCAGACCTTTGCCCAGTACGAGCTCGGCCTCGACTGGGTCGAGGCCCGCCTCGACGACGGCGAGTGGCAACAGGTGGTCGAGGGCGACGGGCAACGCGACCGGAACCACGACAGACAGGGCGACGGACAGGGCGCGCGCTCGGGCGCGATGGCCGAGCTGGCCCTGGCCTACGCGCGCGTGCCCGGCACCCCCGGCGCGCTGCCGGCGTCGACCGAGCAGCTTTTGTTCGCCGACAAACGCTTCGACCCGCCGCTGCACTTGAAGCGCTTGCCGCTCGACGACGACAAGCGCTTCGCGGCCCTGCCGCAGGCCGTTCACAGCAGCAGCGACGTCTTTGGCGCGCTGGCGCTGAAGCACTGGATCGAGCGGCCGCCGTTTCTCACCGGCTTTGGCTCGGCCGACGACGTCGCCCGCGGCTGGGGCGGCGACCGCTACGACGTCTTTGTCGACGCCGACGACAGCCCGATCCTG
>JBKJNL010000569.1:0-3131 GCA_046593615.1 Myxococcota bacterium
GCGGCGTGGGCAAGGGCTCGCCGTACGCGCCGCTCGTCGACGCCGCCCGCGGCAAGGTCGTCGCCGTCTACACGATTGGCCAGGACGCCCCCGCCATCGCCGAGGCCTTTTCCGCGCTGCACAAACAAGGCGGCGTCGACGTCGTCGCCTGCAGTGACCTCGAGACCGCCACGGCAAGGGCGGCCGCCAGAGCGCAGCCCGGCGAGCACATCGTGCTGTCGCCCGCGTGCGCTTCCTTTGACCAGTTCCGTGACTACGGCCACCGCGGCGAGCGCCTGCGCGCGCTGTTCGCCGCCAGCCCGACGACGACGACAGCAGGACAAGCATCATGAAGACCGTCGACGAAGAGAGCGGCCGCGTTCGGGCCTCGATGCGGGCCTCGGGTGGCGCCTCGCGCTTTGGCGCATTCACGCCGCGCTTCGACCTCACCGCCTTGTGTTGCGTGCTGTTCCTGGTGGGGCTCGGCGTGGTGATGGTGTCGTCGGCGTCGAGCGCGCTGGCCGCCCAGAGCTACAACAACGTCTTTTTCTTTGCCGGGCGCCAGGCGCTGTTCGCGCTCATCGGCATCGTGGCCCTCGTCGTCGGCGCGGCCATCCCGCCGAAGCTGCTCGAGAAGAACGCCTACCCGCTGCTGGGCATCGCCTTTGTGCTGCTGGTGCTGGTGCTCATCCCCGGCATCGGCCGCAGCGCCGGCGGCGCCCGCCGTTGGATCGAGCTCGGGCCCATCGGCATCCAGGCCGGCGAGATCATGAAGCTGGCCCTCATCATCTGGCTGGCCCGCTCGCTCGCCGAAAAAGTGCAGGACGGCCGCATCCTGCGTTTCTCGACGGGCGTGCTGCCCCACATCCTCGTGCCGGGCCTGGCTGTGGTGCTGCTGCTCGGTGAACCCGACTTCGGCACCAGCGCGATGCTGCTGCTCGTCACCTTTTTGCTGCTGTTCGTCGCCGGCGCGCGCCTCGGTCTCTTGTTTGGCGTCGTCGTCGCCGTCGTGCCCATCGGCCTGCATCTGATCGCGTCGAGCGACTACCGCATGCGCCGCGTGTTGGCGTTCCTCGATCCGTGGGCCCACCGCAGCGACATCGGCTACCAGATCACGGAATCGCTGATGACCTTTGGCAGCGGCGGCTTCTTTGGCGCCGGCCTCGGCGAGTCGAAGCAGAAGCTGTTTTTTCTGCCCGCCGCCCACACCGACTTCGTCTTTGCCGTCATCGGCGAAGAGCTCGGCTTCATCGGCGTCACCGCCGTGCTCGTGGCCTTTGCGGTCATCGGCTGGCGCGCGCTGCAGGCCGCCCTGCGCCGCAACAACCCGTTCCTCTCGTATCTGACGCTGGGCCTCGCGGCGCTGCTGCTGGTGCAGATGTTGTTCAACGTCGCCGTCGTGCTCGGCCTGGTGCCGACCAAGGGCATCACCCTGCCCTTCGTCAGCTACGGCGGCTCGTCGCTGGTGGCCTCGATGTTCAGCGCCGGCATCCTCTTGCGGCTCATCGCCGACGGCACTGCCGATTCGTCACTGCGGAATTTGTCGAACATGGAAGACCGGACGGCCACCCGCTCCGGCGCCGTGCGCGTCGGGGGTGCCCTGTGAAGCTCGTGATCGCGGGCGGCGGCACCGGTGGCCACCTCTTTCCCGGCATCGCCGTTGCCGAAGCGCTGCTCGAGCTCGACCCGTCGTCGCAGGTGCTGTTCGTCGGCACCGAGCGCGGCATCGAAGCCCGCGCGGTGCCAAAGGCCGGCTTCGCCCTGAAGACCATCGACGTCGCCGGCCTCAAGGGCATGGGCCTCGCGCACCGGCTGAAGACCCTGGCCGGGTTGCCGTCGTCGTTGTTGGCGTCGCGCAAGATCCTGCAGGACTTCGGGGCCGAAGCCGTCGTCGGCGTCGGCGGCTACGCCAGCGGCCCGCTGCTGGTGGCAGCCAAAACCATGGGGCTGCCGACGGCGGTGTGCGAGCAGAACTCGGTACCCGGCATCACCAACCGCATCCTCAGCAAGCTGGTCGACGCCGTCTACGTGACGTTCCCGGCGTCGCAGGCGTTCTTCCCGGCTGGCAAAACGCACCTGGTCGGCAACCCGGTGAGAAAGAGCTTCCGCGACGCCGCGCAGAAGCCGGCGCCGGCCATCGAGCGCGGGCTGGTCTTCACCTTTGGCGGCAGCCAGGGCGCGCGCCCGCTCAACGAGACCGTGCCCAGAGCGCTCGGGCTGCTCAAGGCCAAGGGCCTCGACGTGCGCGCCCTGCACCAGGCCGGCAAAGACGCCGTCGACGGCGTGCAAAAGTCTTATGTCGACGCTTCTGTAACTGCCGAAGTCACGCCCTTTATCGACGACATGGTCGGCGCCTACCGCCGCGCCCACGTCGTTCTGTGCCGCGCCGGCGCCACCAGCTGCGCCGAGCTCACAGCGCTCGGTGTGCCCGCGATCCTCGTGCCCTTCCCCCAGGCCGCCGACGACCACCAGACCAAGAACGCGCAAGACCTCGTCGACCAGCAGGCCGCGATCCTGATGCCGCAGTCTTCGATGACGCCCGAGTCCCTGGCTGCGGCCATCGAGAAGCTGCTCACCAACGACGACGACCGAACCGCGCTGGCCGACGGCGCCAAAAAGGCCGGCCGACTGCAAGCCGCCCACGACGTCGCCCGCGCGGCCATCGCCGGCTTCAAGCGCGGCGCGGTCTCATCGACCGGCCTGGCCGGGGTGACGACATGACCACGCTGTTTCGCGGACGCGTGCGGCGCGTGCACTTCGTCGGCATCGGCGGCATCGGCATGTCTGGCATCGCCGAGGTGCTGCTCGACATGGGCTTCGAGGTGCACGGCAGCGACCTCAAGGAATCCGAGACCACGCGCCGGCTCGCCAGCAAGGGCGCCGTGATCCTCACCGGCCACCGCGAAGACAACGTCGACGCCGCCGACGTCGTCGTCACCTCGTCGGCCGTGAAGCTCGACAACCCCGAGGTCAAGCGCGCCCGGTCCCTCGGCGTGCCCGTCATCCCGCGCGCCGAGATGCTGGCCGAGCTGATGCGCCTCAAGCACGGCATCGCGATCGCAGGCACCCACGGCAAGACCACGACCACGTCGATGGTGGCGGCGTGCCTGGCGGCAGGCGGGCTCGATCCGACCGTGGTGATCGGAGGGCGG
>JBKJNL010000636.1:0-6704 GCA_046593615.1 Myxococcota bacterium
GGGCGCGGCGAGCGCGCGCGCCCGCGTGAAGAACCAGGCGAGCAGGACCGCAAGGCCGGGGCCGTAGGCGACGACGCATTTGACGACAAAGCGCGCGACGTCGAGGCGGCCGTCGACGACGACGGCGGCGGAGTCCACCGCCCGGTGCGGCAGCGCCCAGAGCTCGAGACCGGCCAGCGCCAGGATGCCCCCCACCGCTTTGAGCAGCGCCAGGGGCACGAGCAGGTAGCTGGTGGCGATGGCCGCGCCCGCGAAGCGCGTGAAGCGCGATGAGCGGTCGAGCGCGCCGCTGTCCACAGCAGGCGGGGCGAACGCGTGGGCCAGGCCGCCGACCACGAGCGCGCTGGCGATGACGACGACGAAATCGGTCTGGCCGGCGCGCAACACCACGTCGAGCAGGCGCTTGACGACGATGAGCGGCGCTTCGCCGGCAAGGGCGAGCAGCCGGTAGACCTCGGCCGCGGCGATGCCAAAGACGACGGCGGCGTAGACGAGAAACGGTTCAATGGGGTGGGCGCGCGGGTCGGTGGTGAGCGCGCGAAAGCCGCGCAGCGGATCGGCCACGATCGCGCCCAGGCGCAGCCACCAGCGCGACGGGGTCTCGGTCGAGGCGGGCAGGGTGGTGGGGGCCTGGCTCATGAGGTGGGCTCCGGCTCGGTCGCGGTCGAAGCGGGTTTGCGGCGGGCGCGAAAGAAGCCGCGCAAGACGTCGCTGCATTCGGCCTGCAGCAACCCGGTGTCGACGACCAGGCGGTGGTTCAAGCGCGGATCGCGGCACACATCGGCGAGGGATCCGACGGCGCCGGCTTTGGGATCGAGGGCCCCGAACACCAGGCGATCGACGCGGGCGTTCACGAGTGCGCCGGCGCACATGAAGCACGGCTCGAGGGTCACGTAGAGCGTGCAGCCCGACAGCCGCCAGCGCGACAACGACGACGACGCCTGCCGCAACGCCAGCATCTCGGCATGGGCCAGCGGATCGTGGTCTTGCTCGCGGCGGTTGCGATCCTGGCCGACCACGACGCCATCGCAGACGACGACGGAGCCGACCGGGACCTCGCCGTTTTCTGCGGCTTCGGTGGCCAGCGACAGCGCCTGGCGCATGAAGCGTTCGTCGTCGTCGGAGAAGCTCATCGCCGGCTCACGTCGCGCGCGCTCACGTCGTCATCGAATGGGTGCAGGTGATGCAGCGGTCCGTGGCCGGCGCCGAGGCCGGGGGCGCGGGCGATGGCCTCGTGGACGTAGGCGATGGCGCCGTCGACGGCGTCGTCGAGGGAGGCGCCGCGGGCGAGGCGGGCGGCGATGGCCGCCGACAACGTGCAGCCGGTGCCGTGCGTGTGGCGGCTGCGGAGGCGTCGGCTGCGAATGCTCCGTTGGCCGCGGCCCGTGACCAACAGATCGACGACGTCACCCGCGTCACCCGCGTCACCCGTCGTGCGCGGGGCGGGCTCTGGCGCGTGGCCGCCCTTGATGAGCACGGCCTGTGCGCCGCGCTCGAGCAGGATGCGCGCAGCGCGCAGCGCGCCGGCAGCGGTGCCCACGACGTCGTCGGCCAGGCCCGACAGCCGCGCGGCCTCGGGCAGGTTGGGCGTCACGAGCGTCGCCAGTGGCAACAGCCGCGTCAGCAAGGCGTCGACCGCGTCGTCGGCCAACAGCGCGTGGCCGCTCTTGGAGATGAGCACCGGGTCGACGACGACGGGAAAGGTCTTGCCGGCGCCGCGCCAGCGCGTGAGCGCGTCGACCACGGCATCGATGATGGCGCGGTCGACGAGCATGCCGGTCTTCACGGCCTGCACCGGCAGGTCGTCGCACACCGCGTCGATCTGGCCTGTGACGACGTCGGGCGGGCAGGGGTGCACGGCGCGGACGCCGACGGTGTTCTGCACGGTGACGGCGGTGATGGCCGAGCAGCCGTAGCAGCGGTGGGCGGCAAAGGTCTTCAAGTCGGCCTGGATGCCGGCGCCGCCGGAGGAGTCCGATCCCGCGATGGTCAAGACGACGGGCTGCATGTGGCATCGTCGTAACACCTTGGTTGGTCCTCGTCCCCCAGCACCCGACGCGCTGGCGCCTGCATCGGGCCGGAAGCCGCGCTCTCGTCGACCGTCGCGCATCGTGGCCCGGCTGTTCCTCGCCGTGGGCCTGCCCGCCGCCGTCATCGTCGTCGTGCTCGGCGTGCTGTCGTGGCGCACCACGCGGGCCGCCGTCGAAGCATCGCTGCAGCGTGAGCTGGCCGCCGCCGTCGCCGTCGCCGCCGCCGCCGTCGGCAACCCCGCCAGCGCGCGCAGCGTGTTGCCCGAAGAGCAGCAGGACTCGCGCACCTACAAGCGCGTGGTGGCCCGCCTCAAGGCGCTGGCGTCGTCGACGGGCTCGGTGCGCGTCATGCTCGTCGACGCCGCCGAGCGGGTGCGGGCCGACAGCGACGGCGCGCTGCGCATCGGCGATCCCGCGCCGCGCGTGGCCCTCGATCGCGTCGAGCTGCGCCGCGCGCTGCTGGGGCCGCCGTCGAAAGAAGGCGCCGCGGTCTCGGTGCCGTTCACCGGCAGAGACGGCCGCCGCTACATGGCCGCCTATGCGCGCGTGCCCGAGTCGCCGCCCCCCGACGGCGACGCCGATCTCGTTCCGCCGTTGCCCGACGACCAGCGCCTGGTGCTGGTGATGGAAGCGCCCGCCGCGGCCCTCGACGCGACCTTTGCCGTGGCCCGCACCATCTCGGCCCTGGTGGTGCTTGCGGTGCTGACCGTGCTGCTGCTCGCCGTCGTCGTCGCCCGCACCATCACCCGGCCGCTGTTGTCGTTGTCGAATTCCGCCGAGCGACTCGCCGCCGGCCACCTCGACCTGCCGCTCACCGTGCCCGACAACGACGACGAGGTCGCGCGGCTCGGCCAGACCCTCGAAGCCATGCGCAAGGCCCTGGTCGACCGCGACGCCGATCGACAGATGATGCTCGCCGGCATCGCCCACGAGATCAGGAATCCTCTGGGCGGCATGGAGTTGTTCTCGGGCCTCCTCGAAGAAGGCATCGCCGAGCTCGACGACGGCGTTGGTGCCGCGGCCGTCGCCGCACCGGTGAAGCAGGAGCTGCTCGATCAAGCGCGGCGCGTGAAGAAAGAGCTGCGCTACCTGACGGGCGTCGTGAACGACTTCCTGGCCTTTGCCCGCGACGCGCCGGCGCACCGCGAAGACGTCGACGTCAAGGCCCTGCTCGAGGACGTGCGCTCGCTGTCGGCCCGCCCTGATCGCGCCACGGTCGTCGTCGACGGCGTCGATGTCGGCACGTTCCCGCTCGATCGGGGCCGCATCAAGCAGGCGCTGCTGAACCTCGTCGAGAACGCGCTGCAGGCGACGCCAAAAGAAGGGCGCGTGACGTTGTCAGCGTCCATCGACGGCGACGCGTTGCTGCTCACGGTGGAAGACACGGGCAAGGGGATGGACGCGACGACGGCGGCCCGGGCTTTCACGCCGTTCTTCACGACCAAGGAGAAGGGCTCGGGGCTCGGCCTGCCGCTCGTCAAGAAGCTGGCGCGCGACCACGGCGGCGACGCCCGCATCGAGAGCGCGCCGGGTCAGGGCGCGCGTGTGGTGCTGCGCCTGGTGCGCCTGTAATCGTCAGCGACGCAGCGTCAGGCCCGCAAAAGCTTCGAGGCGCGGCGTGTCGCCGGCGACCAGGGCCCGCGCGCCGAGGTCGAATTGCACGTCGTCGCCGGCCTGCCACGTCGCTCCGGCGCCGGCCCACAACGCGGCGTAACCGTCGAGGACCTGCGTTTCGCCCAAGCCTTCGACGTAGGCGCCGACGCCGTTCACGATGCTCCTGGCCAACGACGCCGACACCACCGCGCGGGCGTCGAACGCGACGCCGTTTCGCGCGGCTTCGAGCTGCACCATCGAGCCGAGGCCGAAGTCGAAGGGCAGCTCGATGTTGACCGGCACGATCAAGCCGCCGGTGACGCCGAGGTCGGCGGGCACAAGCAGATAGGGCAACAGCGCCAGCGCGAACGGGCCGCCGTTGCCGCCGACGACGTTGGCCTTGAGGCGCAGCTGCAGATCTCCGGGTGACGGCGTCAGTCGGCTGCCGTCCCACACGCCGCCCATGGTGGGCAGGATCGCGTGCACGTCGACGCTGTCGGTCAGGCCCAGGCGGACGTTGAGGCCGGCGACGTCGAGGCCGAAGTCGTTGCCTTGAAACGAAAAAACGGCGGCGTCCATCTCGAGCTGCACGTGGCCGGCGTCGACCGTGTAGGGACCTGCGGTGAGGTCGGGTCGATCCGTTTTCAGCGCGCGCATCTGCTGGGCGGGCACGGGCGCAAAGAGGTGGAAGCCAGCGAGCGAGAGGGCGAGCGACAGCATGGGCGGGCACTGTGCGGCAGCGGGCCCGACGTCGTCAAAAAGGAGCCCCTCGCAGCACGCTCACAGCAAGTCGTTGTGCTCACCCAGCTTCGGCGCGCGCAGCGGGTTGCCAGGCGCGTCGACGCCGAGCCCGACGAAGCTGCAGACGCGGCCGTCGACGTCGACGTCGACGCGGCGGGCTTCGGCCATGGCTTCGGCGGGCGACAGCACAGGCTCGACGCAGGCATCGACGGCGCCGAACACGTCGACCCAGGCCTGCGTGGTCTTTTTCGCCAGCGTCGCCGCGATCACAGCGCGGGCGTCGTCGTCGAAGCTCTGGTCCTTGAGGTCGGGGCGCTCGAGGGCTTCGCAAAAGGCGGCCCAGAACTTCGGTTCAAGCGAGCCCACCGAGAGGAAGCCATCCGACGTCGGGTAGATGCCGTAGCAGGGCACGCCACCGACGAGCAGGTCGCGTCCGCCGGCGACGTCTTCGCCCACGAGCGTGCGGGCCAGGACCATCGACAGCAGCCCGGTGACGCCGTCCTTCATGCTGACGTCGATGACGGCGCCGGCGTCGGTCTGGTGCCGCCCGACGAGCGCAGCGCAGATCTGCATGGCCGCCGGCCACGCGCCGGCGGCGAGGTCGGCGACCTGCACCGGCAACACCGTCGGCGCTTTCATCAGCGCATAGGCGCCGGATCGCGCGACGTAGTTGATGTCGTGGCCGGCGCGCAGACGCATCGGGCCATGTTGGCCGTAGCCCGAGATCGAGCACACCACGAGCCGCGGAAATTCACGCAGCAGCGACGCCGGCGAGAACCCGAGCTTCTCCATCACGCCGGGGCGGAAGCTCTCGACCACGACGTCGGCGGAGGCCAGCAATTTCCGGAAGCCCGCGGCGCCGTCGGCGGCCTTGAGGTCGAGGGTGACGCTCTTCTTGCCGCGGTTGAGCGCGTGAAAGAGCGCCGAGGTGCCGTCGTCGAGCAACGGTGGTGTCCAGCGCAGGTAGTCGCCGCCCTGGGGGTCTTCGATCTTGATGACCTCGGCGCCGAGGTCGCACAGCAGCTGCGTGCAGAACGGCCCCGGCAAGAGGCGCGACAGGTCGAGCACGCGCACGCCGCTCAAGGCCCCCGCAACGGAACGAGGCGCGACTGAAGCGGACGCGGCGCACATCAAGGCCTCCAACAGCAACGGCACGCGGCAAAGAAACAAAAGAAAAAGAGGCGCCACGTTCGAACAACGGGCGCCTCTTCTCGTGTCGTCGTCCGCGACGACTCGCGACGACTCAGCGACGATTCAGCTCAGGAGGGTCTGCAGCTTCATGGCCAGCGACATGTCGCCCTTGACCTTGATCTTGCCCTGCATGAACGCCGACGTCGGGTTCATCTTGCCGGTGGCAATGGCGACCCAGTCTTCGGACTTCGGCACGGTGATCGTGCACTTGGCCTCGCCGTCCTTTTGCTCGATGTAGGGGCCGCCCTCTTTGGTGAGGTCTGCGAACCACTTGCCACCGTCGTCGCCGCCGATGTCGAAGAGGTACGTGCTGTTGATCTTCTTGGCCTTCTCGGGGGTGATGCGGCCGTTCATCTCTTCGAACACTTTGGCGATCGACATGGACATTTCTCCGTCGGAAGGCTCGGTTGACACAAATGTCAAACGTGGTCTTGAAACGTAGGAGGAACCCATTGGGGTGTCAACCTGAAGGGGGAGCGCTATCAGGGATCCATGCGTGCCGTCGTCGTCGTCTTTGTCTCCTTTTTCTGTGCCGTGTTCGCGACGGCCGGGGTCGGCTGCGGGCCGGTGAAGATGCCCCACGAAATGCCGGGGCCCCCGAATTCCGGCAAGCGCGACCCGTCGGTGTCGGGGCCTTCGACGATGAGCGTCGCGCAGAACACCACGCTGAGAAACCAGGGCATGCCCGGCGCGCTGCAAGACAACGAGCACGGCGGCAAGACATGGATCTACGTGCGCCAGGCCGGCAGCGTCTTTGGCGAGACCGAGACCGCTGAGAACTTCATCTTTGACGTGCAGGGTCTGCTGGTTGGCCAGACGACCGAGGTCCGCAAGCAGGTCGGCCGTTGAGCTTCGTCTTCGCAGCCCTCGCAGCCGTCGCCGTCGTCGTCGTCACGCTGAGCCGCCGCCGATGAACGCCCGATGAACTTCCTGGCCCACAGCCTGGCCTACGTCTTTGACGACGACGAGCTCGCCCCCTGGCGGGTGGCCGGCACCTCGTTGCCCGATTGGCTGCGGGTCATCGACAAGCGGGCGCGCCTGCGGCCCGACGTCCTCGAGCGGGCCATCGTCGACGACGACCGGCACCGGGCGCTGCGCGACGGCGCCTGGCGGCACCACGACGATGACCTGCGCTTCCACGCGCTCGAC
>JBKJNL010000659.1:0-3071 GCA_046593615.1 Myxococcota bacterium
GGCGACGACGACGACGGTGCCGACGCCGCCGACGACCACCGCGCCGACCGGGCCGATGAGGCGCGCGAGGGTGCCCGACTCCATCTCGCCGAGCTCGTTGCTGGCGCCGATGAACACGCTGTTCACGGCCGAGACGCGCCCGCGCCACTCCGAGGGCACCAGCACCTGCAAGAGCGCGCTGCGCACGACGACGCTCACCATGTCGGCGGCGCCGAGCACCGACAGCATCGCCAGCGACAACGGAAACCACGTCGACCAACCAAAGACGACGGTGGCGACGCCGAACAAGGCCACGCTCGCCAGCAGCGACACGCCGGCCCGCCGCTGCAGCGGTCGCAAGGCCAGCCACGTCGCCATCAAGCCCGCGCCCACCGCCGGCGCCGCGCGCAACACGCCGAGACCAGGCGCGCCGACGTGCAGCACGTCGATGGCAAAGATCGGCAGCAGCGCGGTGACGCCGCCGAGAAAGACGGCAACGAAGTCCATGCCGACGCAGGCGAACAGCACCGGCTGGCTCCGCAAAAACCTGAGGCCGTCGAGGGCGTTCTTGAACGACAGCGGCGCTTTTTCGCCGGCCTCGCTGCGGGGTGCGTCGACGACGGCGGCGAGGCCGACGGCCAGCAGCAACAGCGCGCCCGAGAGCACGTAGACGAAGTCGGCGGAGATCGCCGCCAGCAACACGCCGCCGATCGAGGGTCCGGCGATGGCTGCCAGGCAGAAGACCATCGAGTTGATGGCCGCGTAGCGGGTCACCGCGTGCTCAGGAATCAACGACGCCAGCAACGCCGACAGCGCCGGGCTCAAAAAGGCCCGGAAGCAGCCCAGCGCGAACATGAGCCCATAGACGAGCACGACGTCGGTGCGGTCGATGGCCAGCACGCCAAACAGGGCGACGGCGATGCCGACCAACGCAATCAACGTCGTCGTCTTGCGGTTGAAGCGGTCGGCGACCTGCCCGGCGGGGATGGCGAACAGGAACACGGGCAGGAACTGCGCGAGGCCCAGCAGGCCGAGCGTCAGCGGGTCGCGGGTGTGGGCGTAGACCTCGTAGGCGACGGCGACCTGCGACATCTCGGCGCCAGTGACGACGAGGCCGCGGGCCGCGGCCAGGGCAGGGAACCCGCGCAGCGAGGTCATCCCTCGTGGTGGCAGAGCGTCGGCGCGGCGACAACCCGCGCGCCGCTCGCAGGGTCCGAGACAGAAAACGAGAGACCAGAAAGGAAGAAGGAGGCGTTTCCGCCTCCTTCTCTTGCTTGGTGCCCAAAGCCGGAATCGAACCAGCGACACGCGGATTTTCAGTCCACTGCTCTACCAGCTGAGCTATTTGGGCCCGCGCAAGCGCGGCGGAATGTGCCCAGCGTCGTCGTCGTCGTCAAGCGTTAAGTTTCACGCCCCGGATTTTTCTGCCCGGAGCGGGGCCGACGGGCGCTGCATCGCAAGGGTCGTGCAGGTCGCACGACGCAGCGCCGTCTGTGGAGCCTTCAGCGGCGGCGACGGCGCAGCAGCAGCAGCCCACCGAGCAACAGCACAGACGACGGACGGCCGCTCGAGCCGTTGCAGTCGCAGCCTTCGACGGGTTCTTCGCCTTCGCCTTCGCCTTCGGCGGCGCCGTCGCAGGGCGTCTGGGTGGCGATGTTGTCGACGTCGATGTTCTGCAGCGTCGCGCCGGCGTCGGGGGCGACAAAGGCCACGACAAACGAGCGGGCGGCGCAGCCGTCGGAGGCCAGCGTCTGCGTGAACGACCCCGTCGAGACGCCGTTGCCGTCGGCGGCGCCGATGGTGGCGGCGGCGGCGGCGGCGTCAAAGGCGATCTCGGTGCCGGAGTCGGCGGGTCCGTCGAAGGGCACGGCCAGCGAGCCACCGTTGCCCAGGTACTGCCAGTGGATGCGGGCGTCGGCGTCGAGGCCGGTGACCTCGTGGACGAGGACCGACAACGGCGCCGGATCACCGCCGCCGCCGCCGAGGCCACCGACGCCGCCGGCTTGCGCGGCCCAGTTGAGCGTGAAGCCGCCCGAGCCGGCGGGCACCTCGACGCGGAACTGCAGCACCGAGGGGGCGAAGTTGGTCAGACCGACCTCGTCCTTGCCGGGCTGCAGCAGCAGGTCCTTGGTGGTGGTGGTGACGTCGTCGCCGGTGACGATGGCCAGGGGCCACATGCGCTCGCACGAGGCCACGCCGCGGCGGGTGAGCTCGGCCTGGGCGAACGTGGCGATGTCGGCGCCAAAGGCCTCGGTCAGCGAGGTCACCAGACGAGCCGAGGCCCGGGCCATGTCTTCGTCGTCGTCGGCTTCGGCGAGGGCGGCCAGCACCGCCTTGTCGAGCGCCTTGATGTCGGCGGCTTCGTCGGCGCCGTCGAGCTCGAGGACCTTGTCGCGGATGCTCCACAGGGCGCCGGCCCACGGCTCGGAGTCGTTGTGGACCTGGCCAATGGTGTCGTCGGGGCACTTCTTTTCGTTGTCGTTGTTGCGCAGGCCCGTCTCGGCGCCGCCCAGGCCCTGGCCGGCGTAGTCGCCGACACTGGGGTTGCCGGCGAAGCTCGACGAGAAGTAGTCAGCCCAGCCCTCGTTCAGGCCGCCTGACTCGGCATGGCTGCCCTGGTCGTCGAGGCCCGCCGAGCCCAGGCGCGGCACAAAGGCATGGACGATGGCGTGGGTGAACTCATGGCGGGTGACGTCGCCGTCGTAGGCGAAGTCGCGGGTGCCCTGGAAGTAGACATTGCTGTCGAAGGGGCGCGTGAACAGCTGGGCCAGCGCCGCCAGCTCGGGCGGGATCTGGATGGGGCCGCCGGTGGTGGCCGGGATGAACGCCGCGTTCGGCAGGCGCTGGAAGTCGTCGATGACGACGGGGTTGCCGGCGGTGGCGCCCTGGCCGGCGATGAGCTGCTGCAACAACACGTTCTGGTCGAACTTGGGGAACAACACGTTGGTGCCGATGTGGAACGGTCGCACCGGCCGGCCGTCGTCGTCGAGCACCGAGCTGCCGTCTTCGTTGCACTGCTGGCTCAGGCCACCGAGGCAGAACGTTTCGTCGTCGAGGACATCGCGGATGTGCTCGAAGAACACCTGGGTCGA
>JBKJNL010000842.1:0-4685 GCA_046593615.1 Myxococcota bacterium
GGGAGAGCAACACATAGGGCCCCAGCACCCGTGGCTCGTCGGCGACGTCCATCGCGCCCACGATACCCCGGCAGCGCGGCGGCCTGCTCGACGGGCCAGGCCCCGACGACAACGAGCCAGCGTCGCGGACAACCAGCCAACATCGCAGGCGACGCAGACCCCGCGAGCACGGGCTCAATCCGCGTCGAGGATCTCCATCAGGCCCGCCATGCCCACGGGCTTGACGCGGTGCTGGTCGAAGCCGGCGGCAAAGGCCCGCTGCCGGTCCGAGGCCTGGCCGTAGCCGCTGATGGCGACGACGGTGACGTCGACGCCGAAGCGGGCCTTGAGGCGGCCGGCGAGCTCGTAGCCGTCCATGATCGGCAGGCCGATGTCGAGCAAACACAGCTCGGGCAGGAAGCTCTCGACGAGGGTCAAGGCCTGCGGTCCGTCGTTGGCCACGGCGACCTCCTGGCCGAGGGCCTCGAGGGCCGCGGCCAGCTCGTCGGCGAGGTCTTCGTTGTCGTCGACCACCATCACCCGCCGCCGACGGCGCGGCGCCGTCGACGGCACCGCGGCCTCGGCCACGACCGTCGGTGCCTGGGTGTCGATGCGCGGCAGGCGCACCGAGAAGCGGCTGCCGCGGCCCATTCCGTCGCTGGCGGCCGACACCGTGCCGCCGTGCAGCTCGATGAGGCTCTTGACGATCGCCAGGCCGAGCCCGAGGCCGCCTTCGGCGCGATCGATGGTGCGCGGGCCCTGCACGAACAGCTCGAACACCCGTGGCACGAGGTCGGTGCTCATGCCCTTGCCGTTGTCGGAGATGACGACGACGACGTCGCCGCCCTCGGCGCGGGCCTGCACCTTCAGGTGGCCGCCGCGCTGGGTGTATTTGGCGGCGTTGTTCAAGAGGTTGGCAAAGACCTGCACCAGGCGGTCTTCGTCGCCGAGCACCTGCAGCCCGTGCTCGGCGAAGTCGACCTCGAGCTTGTGCTCGCCGCGCTCGATGGTCGGGCTCGTGGTCTCGAGGGCCCGGACCAGGGCGGCGCCGACTTCGACGGGCTTCTTTTGCAGGGTCACGCGGCCGCGGGTGATGCGGGTGACGTCGAGCAGATCGTCGACGAGGCGGACCAGGTGGCGGGCTTGCCGCTCGATGACCGCCCGCTCGCGTTCGGCCCCCTGCACGCCGCGCAGGGTCATCAGCTCGAGCGCGGTGGTGATGGGCATCAGCGGGTTGCGCAGCTCGTGTCCGAGCAGGGCCAGGAATTCGTCCTTGGCGCGCAGGGCATCGTCGAGGTCGTTCTTGGCCCGGGCCAGCTCCTGGTGGCGGCGCGCGTGCTGGATGGCCGTCGAGGCCCGGGCGGCGATGTCTTCGGGGACCGCCAGGTCTTTTTCGCTGAAGCGGCGGTTGCCCTCGCCGATGACGAAGTTGATGACGCCAAACGGCCGGCCGCCCGCCGACAACGGCACGACCATCGAGCTGCGCAAGCCCAGGTCGCGCACGATCTCGCGAAACTCGGCGGTGTGGCCGCTCAGATCGAGCATCTCGTCGCTGACGTCGGACACGAGCTCGGCGACGCCGCTGCGCATCACCTCGGCCGGGCCAAAAGGCCGGGTGGTGTCGACGGGAAAGCGGGCCCGCATCGCCCGCAGCTTGCCGGTCTTGTCGAGGTCGCGGTGGGCCAGGCCACAGGCCTGCAGCACCCCATCGGCGTCGAGCAATTCAATGCCGCACCAGTCGGCGAGCCGCGGCACCACCAGCTCGGTCAGCGTCTGCAGCGTCGTCTCGACGTCGAGCGACGACGACAACAGCCGGCTGGCCTCGAGCAGGAACCCGAGGTTGCTGCGGGCGGTGCGTTCGGCCTCGAGCAGGCGGGCTCGCTCGAGGGCCGGTCCGCACTGGCCGCCGACGTCGCGCAGCAGCGCGCGCCAGGCGTCGTCGAATTCGACGTGGCGGCTGAAGCGCAGAGCGAGCACGCCGCGCACGCTGTTCTCGATGACGATGGGCAGCAGCACCGCGGCCTCGTGGCCCTCGCGCCGGATGTCGCCGGCCATGTCTGGATAGGGCGCGGCGTAGGCGTCGGCGTCGGCAAAGAACAGCGGGCCGCGGCCTTCGAGCACGTCTCTGGCCGGGCCGGGCGTTGTCGCCGGGAAGCGCCGCCAGCGCGCGGTCACCTCGGGGGCCTTGCCGCGGGCGACGACGAGCAAGACGTCGTCGGTGCCGTCGACGCGGGTCGCGAGCCAGCCGCCCGAGCAGCCCAGGGCCTCGACCACGACGTCGACGACGGCGGCGCTGGCTTCGTCGACGACGCGCGAGCGCGACAGCCCGGCGGTGATGGTCTGCAGGATCGCCGTCCGCTGCCGGGCCGCGGCTTCTTCGCGAAACAGCCGGCAGCGCTCGAGGGCCAGCGAGCACTGGCGGGCCATCGCCAGTGCCAGGTCGCGGTCGCGCTTGTCGGCTTCGCCGCGGTCGCGGGACTGGTCCAGGTCAAGATCGCCGTCGCCGTCGCCGTCGAAGCAGCAGCCGAGCGCGCCGTCGACGCGTCCGCGCACCGACAACGGCACGGCCGCGAGGGCGCCCTCGAAGACCGCGACGTCGTCGAGGAGGGCCCGCTCGATCAGCGGTCGCAGGGCCTCGGGCAGCGCCGGGTGGGGCGCTGCGGCGCGCACGACGTAGAGGTTGCCGACGGCATCGGCGACGCGCACGACGTCGTCATCGGTGAGGGCGGTGGCCAGGGCCTCGGTGAACGCCTGCAGACGCTGCAGCCGCCACAAGGCCGCTTCGACATCGTCGGAGGCGCGTACGTTTTCCAAGCCTCCGGGTTAGCCACTGTCCGGTCGAAAGTCACCGCGCGAACGGTCGACGGCGTTCCCGGGACTCCTGTCCAGTGGTCAGCTCACGTCGAGGCGGGCCAGCTTCAGGCCCTTCTTTTCGAGGCGGCGCATGAGGTCGCCCTTGCTCGACTCGACGAGGTTCTTTGTCTGGGCGTCGAGGCCGCTGAACGACAGTGAGATCTTGCCGTTGTCGGCGGAGATCTTGAGGAACGCGCCCTTCAGCACGCCGTCTTTGAGCTCGATCTGGAATTCCTTGAGGCCCTTCTCGGTGACCGCCAGGTAGACGGTCGACACGAGCTTCTCGAGCATCTCGGGCGGGATCTGTTTGACGTCGTGCTTGGCCGCCGCCTTTTCAGTCGGCGACGTCGTTGCCGACTTCTGGATGGCCGCCGCTGCTGCGGCTGAGCCGTCGTCTTTGCCAGTGCCGTTGTCGCCGCCAGCGCTGCCGCCAGAGGAGCCGCCGCTGCCGATGGCGGCGTTGGGCCGTTGGCCTTCGCGGGCTTCGACGCGGGCTTTGTCGACGTCGGCGTCTCTTCTGGCGTCGGCTTTCTTGATGAGCTCGCCCTGGCGGTCGTCGCTCTCGACCTTGTCTTTGCCCTTGCCGGCGTCGCGCGTGGTGACGCGGCCCTTGTCGTCGCCGGCGGACTTGTGCTGCGTCCCCTCGAGGGCGCCCTGAAAGCCCTTGGCCTGCTCCATCACCTTGGCGTGCTGCATGACGCCACCGCGCGCCATTTGGGCGGTGCGGGCGCCGTCGGCGGCGCCCTTGTGGGCGGCCTGGCCCTTGTGCTCGGCCTGCTTCGACTCGGCCTGCGTCTTGGCCTGTTGGCCGGCGGTCTCTTTTGCGTTTTTCTGGCCGCTCAACAGCTTGCCGAAGCTCTGGCGATCGGACTCCTGCAACTTGGCGTCGCGCGACTTCTTGTCGGCTTCTTTGGCGGCGCGCTCGGCGTCGACGCTCGATTGGGTGGGACCTTCGTTGTCGACGCGCGCCATGACGAACCTCTGCGGGCGACTGCTCCGTCGCGAAACCCCGGATGCCTCCAGTATCGGCGCGGCCCCCGCGGGCGTCCACGGCCCCGATCCCCCTGTGTTTCCTTGCGCTTGGGCGACCCACCCCATGGGCGGACGGGCCGGACGGGCCGGGATCGTGACCGCGGTCGCGGCCTCGTGTCGCGCTTCGCAGAAATCCGCGGCGGGGGCCGCGGGTGCCTCGGTGCGGGGTCGGCGTTGCCCCCCGTGGCACGTTCGCCGCATTCGCCGCTGCACATCCCCAGGAGCCCCATGAAAATGCGTGACCTGTCGCCCGTCGTCGCCCCCGTCGTTGCCGGCCCGCTGCTCGCCGCCATCGCCCTGGGCGCCGTTGCTTTTGCCGTCGCCTTTGCCCCCCGGGCCGAGGCCTGCGGCGGCGGACTGGTGTCGGCGCCGTCGGCGGAAGGCAGCCTCGTCACCCAGGAGTCGCAGCTGGCGCTGATGTCGGTGCGCACGCCGGCCGGTGACGGGGGCGCGGTGACGACGGACATCGCCGTCTTGCTGAACGTTCCCGCGGCCGAGCAGGACTTCGGCGTGCTCATCCCGCTGCCGGCCAGCGGGCCGCCGACCATCGACGCCGCCCCCATCGACGGCGCGGACTTTTCTGCTCTCGATCGCGGCACGCGGCCGCGCTTCGAAGACACGAGCGACGTCGACGTCGACAACAGCGGCGGCGGCTGCGGCTGCGGCCTGGGCTCGCGCACCTTGATCGGCGACGGCAACATTGTCGTCAGCGACGAAGTCGACGTCGGACCGGTCACCGCGCAGTACCTGCTCGCCGACGACGCCACGGCGCTGACGACGTACCTGACGGAAAACGGCTTCGCGCTCCCCGATGGCGGCAG
>JBKJNL010000843.1:0-17408 GCA_046593615.1 Myxococcota bacterium
TCTCGTCGAGGGCGGCGCGGATGCGGTCGGAGTCGCCCTCGGGCGGCAGCGCGTCGCCGGGCTCATCGTCGCCAAACAGCGGCGGGTCGCCTTCGTCGGTGACGTCGACGACGACCACCGGTCGCCTGGTGGTCGTGCGCGACGACGACGCGAGCGACGGCGAGGAAGAAGACGACGCCTGAGCTGACGACACCGGCGCGGCCGCGGCCTCGATGGCGCCTTCGCTGGCCAGCTTCTGCAGCGTCTTTTCGACCTGCCCCTGGCTGAGACCGGTGAGGTGCGTGAGCCCTTCCACCGACGTCGTGCCGTCGATGCGCGACAGCAAGAACCCCTCTTCCGCGGAGAGGCTCAGTGTTTCCCAGCGGAGTCCGGCCCGGACCTTTGGCTTCCACTCACTCATCGGCGCCAACCCTAGCGCAGGCCTACATGTGGGCGCCTGCCGTGACACAAGCCATGGTGGGGATCACCGGCGTCGACGACGTCGACTGGTACGCTGCCGGGGCTCGTTCGTGACGCGTCACCGCAGCATCGTGAGGCACCGCATGCGTTTCACTGTTCACACCCTGACCACGTTGACGGGACATCTCGGGCGCATCCCGGGTCTCCCGCTGCCGGGCCCGCTCAAGGCCGCGATCGTGGCCGCGGCACCGGGCGGCGCGCTCTTGCTGGCGCTGTCGTCGTCGGGGTTGTTCGACACGCGACTGACGCCGGCACCCGAGCTGCCCGAGGCGCAATCGCCGTGGCTCGTGGCCCGCGCCAACGCCGTCGACGACGCCGCCTGCCAGCTGTCGCTGCGCGTGCTCGATCAGCAGGGCAGCGCCGTCGACGACGCCCGCGTCTCCGTCGTGGCCCTCGAAGCCGGCGCCGTCGCCCGCAGCTTCGACGCCCTGACCGATCGCAAGGGCACCCACCGCATCATCGACCTCGCGCCGGGCTCCTACGACGTGACCGTCGACGTCGAAGGCAAGGCGCTGCAAGGAACGCCGACCTTTCGTTGCGACGCGGGATCGAACGAGGTCGGCGGCAAACGCGCCTACTTCGACGTCGTCGTCCCCGACAGCGACAAGGTCGTCGCCGGGCGCCTGACCGGCCGCAAGCGCGCGCCGCTGTCGCACGCTTCGGTCGCGCTCTTTCAAGACGACACCCACCGCTCGGGGCTCGCGGGCGTCGTCCGGGTGCGCACCGACGTCGACGGCAACTTCACGGCCCGGCTGCCCGCCGGCGACTACGTCGTCTACGCCCAGGCCGCCGAGCACGTCGCGCGCAAGACCACGCTGCACGTCGAAGAAGCAACGACGACGCTGGCCATCGCCCTGCCCTTCAGCCCCGCCGTGCGTGGCGTCGTCGTCGACGAAGAAGGCGAGCCGATCGCAAACGCCGTGGTCGCCATGGGCAACGCCTGGGACCCGCGGGCCAGAGCCGGCAGCGTCACCACCGACGCGCTCGGCCGCTTCGCGCTCGCGGTGCAAGAGGGCCAAGAGCTTTCGCTGACCGCCCGCGGCGACGGCAAAATCGGTCGGGCCCTCGTCGGCGTCGTCGACGACGTCGACCGCTTCCAGCACGTGACCCTGGTGGCCAGCAGCGGCCGCACCGTGTCGGGCGTGGTGCTGAGCACGAGCGGCGAGCCGCTGGCCTTTGGCGGCGTCCACTACCGCATCCGCTCGCTCGGCCTCGAGGGCGATGCGCCCACCGACAAGAACGGCCGCTTCCTGCTCGACGGCCTGCCCGCCGACGACGACGTCGAGGTCTGGGCCACCGGCAACGCCACCGGCGCCTGGGGCGCCCGCGTCGCGACGCCGTCGACGACGCAGCTGGCGCTGACCTTCATCGCGCCCGCCTACTGAGGGCTGCCCGCTGGCCGCTGAAGGCTGGCCGCTGCTGAGGGAAACGACCCCCGTCGACGACGACGAACGCCTGTGCAAGGGAGCCCGCATGTCGGGCTCTCTTCATGTCTTTGTCACCGGCGCCACGGGCTTCATCGGCCGCCACACCGTCGAGGCGCTGCTCGCCGCCGGCCACAAAGTGCGGGCCCTGTGCCGCTCCGACGAGCCGGGCTTGCAGGCGATGGGTGCCACCATCGTGCGCGGCGACGTGCTCGACAAAACCGTGATGCAGCAGGCGGTCGAGGGCGTCGACGTCGTCGTCCACGGCGCCGGCCTCGTGTCGCGCAACCTCGACGACGCCAGCATGATGATGCGCCTGCACGTCAACGGCACCCGCAACGTCGTCGGCGCCGCCGTCGCCGCCGGCGTGCCCCGCGTGATCCACCTGTCGACGTCGGGCACGGTGGCCGTCTCCGACGACGCCAACCTCGTCTGCAAAGAGTCCGACCCGGTCCCCTTCGCCCAGCTGGCGAAGTTTCCCTACTACCTGTCGAAGTGGCTCGGCGAGCGCGCCGCTGCCGACCTCGTCGAGGGCTCATCGACAACCCTGATCACGCTCAACCCCTCGTTGGCCCTCGGGCCGGGCGACGTGCGCGGCTCGTCGACCGAAGACGTGCGGCGCTACCTCAAGCGTGAAATTCCCATCGTGCCGTCGGGCGGCTTCTCCTACGTCGACGCCCGCGACGTCGCTGCCGTCGTCGTCAAAGCCCTCACGCACGGCAAGCACGGCGAGCGCTATCTGCTCGGCGCCCTGAACCTGACGTTCGCCCAATACTTCGAGCGCCTCGAGCGGGTCAGCGGTGTCAAAGGCCCGACGCTGGCCATCACGCTGCCAAAGAACGTCACGACCTTTGGCATCGGCTTTCTCGAGCGCGCGGCGTCAATGATCGGCGCCAAGCTCCCGGTGACGTCGACCGAGGCCGCGATGGCCTCGGCCTTTTGGTACTGCGACAGCCGCAAGGCCGAGGCCGAGCTGGGCTTCAGCCCGCGCGACCCGATGCAGACGCTGCTCGACACCGTCAAAGACATCCGCGGCGACCAGAGCGCGCGCGGCAAGCGCGAGAAGCTCGTGACCGCTGCCGGCGCCGCGCGTGGTGCGGGTGCGGGTGCGGCGGCCAATAAGGCCGCGGGCGGGGTCACGGCGTGAGCAGCGCATCAGGCGGGGCATCCGGCGGGAGCATGCGCTTCGGCGCCGGCCCGGCCTGCGTCCACGTCGACGTCGTCGATCGCGTGGCCACGCTCACCCTCGACGACGTCGCCCGCAAGAACGCCATGACCGAGGCCCTCGGCGATGCGCTGCAGCAGGCCGTCGCCCACGTCAAAGGCGACACCGACGTCCGCGCTGTCGTCGTCACCGGCGCCGGCGGCGCGTTCTCCGCGGGCGGCGACCTGGCCATGCTCGAGCACCTGCGCACCCTGCCCTTCGAGCAGGCGCGCGCGCACATGCTCGGCTTCTACGGCCGCTACCTGAGCCTGCTCGACCTCGAGGTGCCGACCATCGCCGCCGTCGTCGGACCGGCCATCGGCGCTGGCCTGTGCGTCGCCGTCGCCTGCGACCTCGTCGTCGTCGCCACCGACGCCAAGCTGGCCTTCAACTTCGTCTCCCTCGGCCTGCACCCCGGCATGGGAGCGACGTACTTCGTGCCCAGAAAGGTCGGCGTGCAGCGCGCGCACGAATTGCTTTTGACCGGCCGCCGCTTCGACGGCGCCGAAGCCGCCCGCATCGGCCTCGCCATCGACGCCGTCGACGTCAGCGCCGACCCCGACGCGGTGTTGGCGCGCGCGCGCGCGCTCGCCGCGACCATCGCCAGCCAGGGACCGCAGTCGGTGCGGGCCCTGAAGAAGTCCCTCGGCGTCGACGACCACGCCGCGCTGCAGGCCGCCCTCGAGCGCGAGGCGCTGGCCCAGGCCCACAGCTACGCCAACCCCGAGCTCGGCACAGGCTTGCGCGCGATCGCCGAGAAGCGCCCGCCCGAGTTCTGACTCCCGGCGCTGGTGATGGGCACGCGTTCGGCCGCCGCACGCTTCTTTGGTTGATCCGTCGTCGACAAATGCCTACCCGCAGGCATGGCAAAGCCCGACAACGGATCGAAAAAAGAGACGATCTATTTGATCGACGGCTCCGGCTACATCTTTCGCGCGTACTTCGCCTTGCGCCGGCTTTCGACGTCGACGGGGCTGCCGGTCAACGCCGTCTTCAACTTCGCGACCATGCTCATGCGCATCATCAAGGAGCATGAGCCCAAGCACCTGGCCATCGCCTTTGACGTCGGGGGCAAGACGTTCCGCCACGACCTCTACCCCGAGTACAAGGCCAACCGCTCCGCACCGCCAGAAGACCTGCCGCCGCAGATCCCGCTGATCCACACGCTGGTCGACACCTTTCGCATCCCCAAGCTGATGGTGGCCGGCGTCGAAGCCGACGACGTCCTCGGCACCGCCGCCGAGCGCGCAAAGGCCCGCGGCTACGACGTCGTCATCGTCACCGGCGACAAAGACCTCATGCAGCTGGTCGACGACGACGTCTCGCTGCTCGACGAGATGCGCATGGGGCGCGGCTACGAGGGCAGCAAGATCACGCGCGAGCAGGTCATCGAGAAATTCGGTGTGCCGCCCGAGCACGTCGCGGACATCCTGGCCCTCGCCGGCGACGCCTCCGACAATGTCCCCGGCGTCGATGGCATCGGCGGCAAGACCGCCACCGAGCTCGTCAAGCAGTGGGGCGACGTCGAAAACGTCATCGCCCACGCCTCGGAGATCAAGGCCCAGGCGCGCCGCGAGAAGCTCATCGCCCAGGCCGATCGGGCGCGCATCTCGAAGCAGCTCGTGATCATCCGCCGCGACGTCGACTTCGAATTCGACGTCGACAAGATTGCCTATCCCGGCATCGACAAAGACCGGGCCCGGGCCTTTTTCGTCGAGATGGAATTCCGCCGACTCATCAACGACCCGCTCATCAAGCCCGCTATTGGCGAGGTCGCGGGCACGACGCCCACGGCCATCGCCGAGCGCGGCCAGACCGACTTGTTCTCGAGCCCGCCGCCCGAGGCGACGGTGCCGGCCATTGAGGTCGATCGCTCGAAGTACCGGGCCATCGTCGACGACGACGGCCTGCGCGAGGTCATCACCGCGCTGGGGGGTGTGCCGCGCTTCGCCCTGCGCAGCGAGGTCGATCGCCCCGGCGCCCCCGACGCCGCCCTCGTTGGCATCGCCGTCAGCTGGGCCGCTGTTGCCGCTCCCGGATCTCCCCGCGTGGGACAGGGCGAGGCGGCGTGGCTGCCGGTGCGCGAGCTCGGCCTCGACAAGCTGCGGGCGGCGTTGGCGCCGATCCTCACCGACACCGGCAAGGAGATCATCGCCCACGACGGCAAGACCGACATCAACGCCTTGTTCTTCTCGGGCTTTCCGCCGTGGCGGGTGGCCGGCGATCCGATGTTGATGAGCTACCTGCTCGACGCCGACGCCGACAGCCACGGCTTGATGAACCTCGCGCGGCGCTTCCTCGGCCACGCGATGGTGGAGCCCTCGGAGATCATGGGCTCGGGCAAGAACGCCATCTCTTTTGACCGCGTCGACCTCGACAAAGCCGCCGCCTATGCCGGCGAGGCCGTCGACTGCACGCTGCGCATCCACGACGTGCTCTTGCCGAAGATCGCGACCGACGGCCTGGCACCCCTGTACGACGGCCTCGAGCTGCCCCTCGAAGACCTGCTCGGCAAGATGGAGCGGACGGGCATCAAGATCGACATCGGCCGCCTCAAGGGCCTGAGCGACTCGTTCGTCGACGAGATCAAGGTCATCGAAGAAAAGGCCCACGCCGCGGCGGGCAAGCCCTTCATGTTGAGCTCACCGCAGCAGGTGGCCGAGCTGCTGTTCAAGGACCTCGCGCTGCCCATCATCAAGCGCACCAAGACCGGGCCGTCGACCGACAGCCAGGTGCTCGAGGCGCTGAGCGACCGCCACGACGTCCCGGCCCTGATCCTCGAGTACCGCACGCTCACCAAGCTGAAGAACACCTACCTCGACGTGCTGCCCCAGCTGGTCGACAAGGACACGCGGGTGCACACCCATTTCAACCAGGCCGTGGCAGCCACAGGACGGTTGTCGTCGTCTGATCCCAATCTGCAAAACATTCCGATTCGCACCAAGCTGGGGCGCGAGATTCGCGACGCGTTCATCGCCGCCGACGGCTGCGTCCTGGTCTCGCTCGACTACAGCCAGATCGAGCTGCGCATCCTGGCCCACGTCTCGAGAGACCCCGTGCTCGTCGACACGTTTGCCAAGAATGAAGACGTGCACCGCCGCACCGCCAGCGAGATCTTCCAGACGCCGCAGGACCAGATCACCAAGGACCAGCGCACCGCCGCCAAGTCCATCAACTTCGGCCTGCTGTATGGAATGGGCGTGGTGCGGTTGGCCCGTGAGCTCGGCATCAAACGCGCCGAGGCCAAGCTTTATCTCGACACCTATTTCGAGCGGCTGGGCGGCATCCGTGAGTGGCACGCGACGGCGCTGGAAAAGGCCCACATCGAGCGCGAGGTCCGCACGCTGCTCGGACGTCGACGCAAGCTGCCCGGTCTCGACTCGAAGAACCCGGGCGAGCGGGCCCGCTCCGAGCGTCTGGCCATCAACACGCCCATCCAGGGGTCGGCCGCCGACATCATGAAGCGGGCGATGATCGACGCCGACCTGGCGCTGTCGAGAGAAGTGCCGCGGGCGCGCATCCTCCTGCAGGTGCACGACGAGCTCGTCATCGAAGTCCCCGAAAGAGACGCCGAGCAGGCCCTCGCCGTCGGCCGCGCCGCGATGGCTGGCGCGGTCCAGCTCAGTGTTCCCCTCGTCGTCGACGGCAAGTTCGGCCGCACCTGGAACGACGCGCACTGAGGCCAGGCACCAGAGAGCAAGCACCAGAGGCCAGGGACTCGATCAGCGGCGACGTTCCCCGCGCGCGCCCAGCAGCGTCACGATCGCGACCGCGCCGTAGAACAACACCATCGAGACCACCGACGTGTCGTCGCGAGCGACGACGTAGGCCGGGTTCAAGAACGCGAGCGGTGGCTGCCCGTAGACGAATTCGTCGATGACGGCGGGGACGGCAAACAAGGCGGAGAACACGCCGACCGTGGCCACGACGACGACGACGGGCCCCGTCATCCACCGCGCGGAGAACGCCGCGACCCCGGCGACCGCCAGGCTGACGACGACGACGGCAACGACATCGGCGCCCGTGATGATGTGGTCGTTCGCCATCGCGAGCATGGCCGCGAACGCCGCGCCGAGCCCGACGACGCCGCTCGACCAGGCCAACAGCGCCGTCTTCAGCGGCGTCGGCGTGCCGGACCGCCGACCGGTGACGGCCACGGCCAACAGCGCAGCGACGACGACGACACCGACGGCTTCGCTGAACAGCAGGGCCGCCGAGTCTCGCTGGCGGGCGAACAGGGCGATGACGATGGCGACCAGCAACGGCACGCCGGTGGTTGCCCACAGCAAGAGCACGCGCGACGGCCGCCAACGCTCGGCCGAACGCGGCGACAGGATCGACCAGGCCCCGAGCAGGGCGGCCAGACCGATCAGCACGTCGACGGCGAGGCCAACGACGCCGACGAGCAGCAGCTCGTGCTGCTGCTCGTCGAGGCAGGCCACGAGGGCGCCCATGATCGGCGCGCCGCCGAACAACGCCGGCACCCCCGCCGCCACCAGCGCCACCAACGACGCGCTGCGGGTCCGCGCACAGGCCGCCGACGCCCAGACGCCGACGCTGACGACGGCAAAGGCGTGGACAAAAATGCCGACCGCCGCCAGCAGCAGCGAGTCGACGTCGACGCCGAGGAACAAGCCACACAAGGCGATGAGCGGCAGGCCGATGGCCAGAAACGGTGCCGCCGCGACCAGCAGCGCGGCGGCCTTGCCGACGACGAGGCGGGCCGGGCTGAGGCCGCTGACGAGCAACAGGGGCAGCGTGCCGCGCTCGCGCTCCGACGTGATCGACGTCGACGCCAGCGCCGGCAGCAGGATGTTGATCGCCGCCAGCATCACGCCGGTCAGCACCACCAGCATCTCGCCACCGGCCGGGTTCAGGCCTCCCGAGAAGCGCAGGTTCTGGCGACCGTCGGCTTCGAGCCAGGCCAGCACCGCGACCAGACCGAGGCCGGCGGCGACGAACAACCAGGCCGCCGCGGCGCGCTTGCCGCGCAGCAGGAGCCCGGCGTCCTTGTCGAGCACGGGGTTGTCGCCGAGCGCGCCGGATGCGTGGGCCAGGATGCTCATTGGACCTCTCCCTTGGTGACCGTCAGGAACAGCGCTTCGAGATTTCTTTTTTCGGGGACGACCGAGGCGACGTCGACGCCGCCCTCGACGAGCGCCCGCACCAGCCGCGCCGACTCTCTCGACGTCGACGGCAGCGCGACACGCAGCAGCGTGCCTTCGACGACGACGTCGCGGACGCCGGGGACGGTGGCGGCGATGTCTCGGGCGCGGCCGATGTCGCCGATGACCTCGACGGTGACGTGGCGCGGTGCTGCTTCACCGGGCCGGGCGTTCAGCGCTTGCGCGAACAGCGCGTCGATGCGGTCGGCGGCTTTGACGCAGCCGCGCTCCATGACGACGACGTGGTCGCAGAAGTCGCCGAGCTCGGTGAGGATGTGCGACGACACCAGCACGGTGACGCCGTCTTTGGCCAGGCGCTTCAAGAGCTCCTTGAGGTCGATGCGGGCCCGCGGGTCGAGGCCCGAAGCCGGCTCGTCGAGCAGCAGCACCCGGGGCCGGTGCAAGAGCGCACGGGCCACGCACAGGCGCTGGGTCAGGCCCTTCGACAGCGCCGACGCCGGTCGGGTGACCAGGTTCTCGAGGCCGCAAAACGCGATGGCGTCGTCGACGGCGCGCCGCCGCTCCTGCGGGCCCAGGCCGGCGGCGTGGGCAAAGAACGTCAGGAACTCGCGGACGTCGAGGCCCTCGTAGAGCGGCGCGTGATCGGGGACGAAGCCGATCTTGCGCCGCGCCCCTTGCGGATCGCGGCGGACGTCGACGCCATCGACGAGGACGGTGCCGTCGAAGTCTTCGTCGAGGGTGGCGAGGATCGACAGCAGCGTCGTCTTGCCGGCGCCGTTGGGCCCGATGAGCCCGCACAGGGCGCCCCGCGGAATGGCCAGCGAGATGCCGTTCAACGCCGTGAACGATCCGAAGCGGCGGGTGACGCCGGCGACCACGATGGCGTCGGGGGCGACGCCAGCGACGTCGTCGGGGGCGACGACGCGAGCCAGGGCGCTCATCGCGTCACCTCGATGGCCGTGAGCACCCCGTCGACGGTGGCGAGGCCGACGACGCCGGGGCTTCCCCCACTGTTCGACGGCGAAAAAGACCGGGTGAGCACGTCGCGCAGCAAGCGCTCTTCGAGCACGGTGCCGAAGCTTTCGAGGGCTCGGGCGTCGGCCATGGAGAACGAGGCGCCGGGGGCGACGTCGGCGACGACGTAGAACCGGTTCAGGTCTTCGCGCAGCAGCACCCAGTCGAGCGCGAACGGCAACGCGTTTTCGAAGCGGCCCTCCCTCGTTTCGCGCAACGCGCCCGGCGTGGCGTCGTTGTCGAACCACACGCCGACGAGGCCCGACGACGACGACAGCGCGGCATGCACGCGCCCGCCCTCGGCGCTCACCGTGTTGCGGTGCGACGACCGGCCCACCAGGGTGACGATGGTCGGCGGCGTCTTCCACGGCGCGCCGCCGAGGTCGACGTCGCCAAAGGACCCGGGCGCGCGCGCATAGGCATTGACGACGCGGCGGCTGCCGTCACCCGGTCCCCAATGGGCGAGCGTCACCTCGGCGTCGGCGGTGCAGAAGACCCGCAGGCCGAGCAACGCTGCGGCGCCGGCGACGCCGACGACGACGGTGCGGCGCGCGGCCACCACCGGCCCGCGCCCGCGACGCGACGGCGACCCGCGCGACGATGTTTTCTCGCGCTCGCGTTGCAGGCTGCGCCACAGCACGACGCCGATGGCGGCGATGAAGCAAGCGGCGACAAAGAACCCAACGAGACCGAAGCCCGACGACACCAGGCCGGCGGCAGCGACGTTGACGACGGGCACGCTGCGCGGCTCGAGCTGGACGTTCCGGCCGTGAAAGCCCGGCACGACGAGGACGAGCTGGGCGAGCCGCTGGTCTTCGGCGCGGCCCGTATCCCGCAGGATGAGGCGCCCGGCGCCGACGCGGACGGTGCGGTCAAAGGCGGCGTCGAGCTGCACCACGCGATCGTCGAGGCGCAGCGCGACCCGGTTGCCGTCGAGGCGGGCCGCGCCCGAGCCATAGGCGGGGCTCTCCGGCAGGTCGGCCATCGCCATCGCCACGGTCGGCGTGTCTACGTCGACGAGGCCGAGCGCCAGGGCGTCGGCGCGGCGCATCGACAGCAGGCCCCCGTCCTTGACGAAGCGTCGCAGCGGCCCGGCCAGGCCCGGCGGCGCCCAGCCGTCGTCGACGATGACGGCGCCGAAGCCCGCCAACAGATCGGGGCGCTCGGCGAAGTAGGTGCCGACGTCGACGGTCAACAAGCCGGTGCCGTAGAGCCCGAGGCCCTCGCCGCTGTGGCTGGCAAAGGCAAAGGCGTGCTCGTCGCCGCCGGCAAAGGCGACGGCGCGGCCGTTGGCGAGGGCGCGATCGCAGCAGCTGCGCTCGGCGTCGCGGTCGTGGTCGATGCGCAAGCGCGGGGCCCGACCCGAGAACAGAGCGTCGACGGTGACGACGTCGCCCGGGGCCACGCGCACCGCGCGGGGCAGCAGGCACTCCCAGCTCTCGCAGACCTCGACCGTCACCGCGCGTGCGCCGACGGTCGACAGGCGGATCGGCAGCGGCAGCACGGTTTCGACGACGGCGACGGGGGCTTCGACGCGCAAGACGCCGCCGTCGTAGAGGTCGACGTTCCACGAGTAGCCGATGGCGGCGCGCACGGCGGGGGCGACGTTGTGCTCGACCGCCACCGACGGAGCCACCACCGGATCGCGCGTGGGAGGGGGCCAGGGGCTCTTCAAGGCCAGCAGCGGGACCAGCAGCAGCAGAGCCGAAGCCATCGAAACCTCCACGGGGCAGCGCGCCAGCAACCAGGCCGCCGGGTCGCCGGCAGAGTTCCACAACAGCAGAACGCGCCGGGTGCTTCCCCGGTCTGTCCGCGACCCCGGTCACGTCGCCGGCGGAACGTCGTCGGCGGAACGTCGTCAGCGGAACGTCGATCGGGCCGAATGAGCCGCGGCGGATCCCACCGCGCGCGCTGGCCCGGCAGCGCCGCCGCCGACGCCGCATCGGCCTGGCGCAGCGAGGTGCCGAGCAAGATTGAGCCGCGACCGACCTCGTGTCATAAAGCCGCCCATGTTCATGCGCCCCCTTCTCGCCGTCGCCGTTGCTGTGGGGTTGGCCGCCCAATCCGCCGCCGCCCAGGCCCCGGCGTCGTCCTCACCGTCCGCCCCGCCGTCATCCCCGGCTGGCGCGCCCGCCGTGAGCGAACGAGTCGCCGAAGAGCCGTCGGTCGAAGAGCGGCGCATCGTCGCCTACGTCTCCACCGGCGTCGCTGTCGCCAGCCTGGCCACCGGCATCACCATGGGCCTGCTCGCCCAGGCCCAGTTCGACTGCGCCAAAGACATCGTCGCCTGCAACGGCACCCTGGCGAACCCGGTCGTCGGCGAAGAGCTCTTCGACCTGCGCTCCGAGATCGAGCAAAAGGCGCTGTTCGCCGACATGGCCTACCTGTTCGCCGGCGCCGCCACCGTCGTCGCCACCGTCGGCTACCTGCGCGGCTTCGTCTTCATCGACGAAGAGCCGGCCGCGGCACCGGTGGCCACCATCGTCGTCCCCGTTCTGCCGGCCCAGCCCGCCGTTGCCCAAAACCTCGCGCCCGTCGCCACCGACGTCGTGGTGACCCGATGAACAACATGAACAAGTCCACCGCCCTGGCTCTCGTCGCCGCCACCGCCGCGCTGGCCGCCTTTGCCGGTTGCACGCTGCTGTTGCCGACCAACGAGCTCATCACCCCCTGCACCGTGCAAGCGGAATGCGAAGCCGGCTTCGTCTGCGAAGACGCCGCCTGCCTGCCCGAAGACGAAGACGACGGCAGCGCCAGCGGCTGATCGCCTCGCGTGCAACGGCGCCCGATGTTGGCGAAAGCTTCGATGCCAACGAACGATGAACGGGCCGCCTCGCGCGGCTCGTTTCGTTTCCGCCCTGTTGCGATGTCGACGCAGCAGTCGACAGAAGTCCACGGAGCCGTGCCTGCGTCGACGCCGTGGGCTCCCGGTTTGCGCTGCTGAACGCTTCTTGCGACGGAGCGTCCGTGCTTCATCGACCTGCCCGCATTGCCCGTCTTTTTTCCCGCCGCTTTCCGTGTGCCGCCGTCTGCGCCGTCGCCGTCGCCGTCGCCGCGTGTGGACGCGCGCCCGAGCCGCCGCCCGCCGAACCGCGCGGGGAGCTGGTCGTGAACGAAGTCAACTGCAGCAAGAACCCCGACGAATTCATCGAGCTGGTCAACGTCGGTGACGGCGTCGTCGACACCGCCGGCTTCGCGGTCTCCGACAAAGCCGACGACCGCGCGCCGTTCCCTGTGCCACCGCGCCAGCTCGCTCCCGGGGCCCGCGTCCTGATCACGGGCGACCTCGGGCTGTCGTGCGCCGACGAAGGCGCGTTCCTCTACCACGACGGCGTCGTCGTCGACGAAGCCCCCGTGCGCCTGGGCGACGCCGATCGCAGCACCTGGGGGCGCTTCCCCGACGGCACCGGACCCTTCCAGGAGACCACGCCGACCCCCCAGAAGCCCAACCGTGACTTTGTCGACGAGCGGGCCTCGGTCTTCGCGCTCGACCTCGACCGCGGCCCGGCGACAATCGACCTGTTCGTCGACGCCGACGTCGAAGACACGCTGCTCACGCAGGGCAAGCAGGCGGGCTATGTGCCCGCGCTGTTCAGCTTCACCGACGCGCAGGGGACGTCGCCACCGCAACAGGTCGACGTGCGCATCAAGGGCTCGATCACGCTGCGCCCCTGGGACGGCAAGCCTGGCTTGAAGCTCCACTTCGCCCGCCACGCCGACGAGCCGGGGCGCGAGCGCGGCCCCGTCGAGTTCCGCGGCCTGCGCAAGATGACGCTCAACAACCTCACCTACGACCCGAGCTTCGTGCGCGAGCACCTCGCCTACGAGGTCATGCGCGTCGGCGGCCACGCCGCGCCGCGCGTCGGTTGGATCCAGCTCTTCGTCAACGGCGAAGACCGCGGCCTCTACAGCACCATCGAGACCTACGACCGCGTCTTCCTCGCCGACCACTACGGCGGCACCACGGTGATGTACGAGTCCGACGGCGTCACGTCGGTCGGCAACCTCGGCGGCTTCGACGTCGACGAAGGCCCCGACACCGGCGCCGACACCGACTTTGCGCCGCTGCGGGCTTTGGCCACGCACCTCGAGAGCCTGCCGCCATCCTCCACCAACATCGTCGCCCAGGTGCCCGAGGTCGATTGGCGGCAGGTCGCGCGCGTGAGCGCCCTCGAAGACCTCCTCGCCCACTTCGACGGCCACAAGGGCGCCTGCCACAACTTCTTTTTGCACCAGGACGACCAGGGGATCTGGACGCTGTTGCCCTGGTCCGTTGACCTCACCCTCGTCACCGGCGCCTTTGACACGAGCACGCCGCTGGGCTCGTGCGGCGCGTTGGTCCAGCTGTGTGATCGCGATCCGCAGTGCCGCAGCTGGTTCCTGCGCGATCGCGATCGCGCGGCCCAACAGGTGTTGCACCCCGACGCAGGACGAAGCTGGCGCGAGCTGATGCTCCCCATCGCGCAGACGCTGCAACCCTTCGCCGACGGCGGCGCCGAGCCCTTCAGCGGCAACGAATTCTGGAACGGCGTCGGCACCGACCTGGTGCAGAACACCGAAGACGCCATCGACCTGCTGGAGACGCGCGCCCGCCACATCCGCTGCGCCAGCGCCGTGCTGCGCGGCGAAGAAGCGCCCGGCGGCGAGACCCCCGACTGCTCGGGCTTCGCGCTCGAGCCCGGCGCCACGCCCGAACGCTGAGCGCCGGTCCACCAGCTCCCAACTGTTTTTTTCGCTCCGCCCACGCACCCACAGGTCTTGATCAACATGATTGCGTTCGTCGTCGTCACTGCCGTGCTGTCCCTCGCTGCCCAGGGCCAGCCGAGCGTCCCCCTCGAGTGGGACTGCGCGGCCTTTCAATACGGCTCCAACGACGGCTGCGACTGCGGCTGCGGCGTCGTCGACCCCGACTGCGGCGTCGACGACGTCTCGCTGCTCGATCGCGCAACGTGCCGCCAGGACGGCTGCGGACCGGGTCGCGTGCCCGCCGTCAGCGACGCCAGCCGCTGCACCGACAACGTCTGCGGCGACGGCTACGTCGGCGGCCCCATCGGCAGCGGCGAGCAATGCGACGACAGCACCCAGGCCGCGGGCCTCGACGGCTGCAGCGCCGACTGCGCGACCATCGAGCCGGGCTTCCGCTGCTCAAAAGAAGGCGGCGGCTGCCGCGTCCCCGGCTGCGGCGACGGCCAGGTCGACGTGGGCCGCTTCACGGGCAGCGGCGAATCCTGCGACGACGGACCCTTCGCCGACGGCGACGGCGTCGACGGCGACGGTTGCTCGGCGAGCTGCCAGGCCGAGCCGGGCTTCGTCTGCTTCACGTTCCAGCCCTGCCACGCGACCATCTGCGGCGACGGCTTTGTCGAGATCGACTTCGAGACCCGCAGCGGCGAAGGCTGCGACGACGGCAACGCCGACCCCGACGACGGCTGCGACCGCTGCGTCACCCAGCCGGGCTTCGTCTGCGATCCGTTCGCGCCCGGTGGCTCGGTGTGCAGCCCGGTCGTCTGCGGCAACGGCCTCATCGAGCGCGATCCCATCGGCCGCGGTGAGAGCTGCGACGACAACAACGTCGACGACGACGACGGCTGCAACAGCGACTGCCAGACCGAGGACGGCTTCTCGTGCGATCGCGGTCCGTGCGAGCGCGTCGAATGCGGCGACGGGATTCTGACGCCGCCCCTCGAGCAGTGCGACGACGACAACACCGTGGGCGGCGACGGCTGCGCCGCCGACTGCTCGACGCCCGAGCCCGGCTTCTTCTGCGGCTTCGACGGCCTCGGCACGCCCTGCCACCGCGTCGTCTGCGGCGACGGCGTGCAAGAGGGCGACAACTTCGGGCTCTTCGAGCAGTGCGACGACGGCAACGCCCGCGGCGACGACGGCTGCGCCGCCGACTGCACCGGCGTCGAGCCCGGCTTCATCTGCCCGGCCCCTGGCCAACTGTGCCAACGACCGGTGTGCGGCGACGGCGTCATCAACGGACCCAACTTCGGCGGCAACGAGGCGTGCGACGACGGCAACGCCACCGGCGGCGACGGCTGCCCCGCCGACTGCACCGCCGTCGAAGCCGGCTTCTTCTGCCCCGCCGCCGGCGAGCCGTGCCTGCAGCCGGTGTGCGGCGACAGCGTCGTCCAGGGCGACGAATCCTGCGACGACGGCAACACCGACGACGGCGACGGCTGCGCCCGCAAATGCGACCGCGAAGACGACTTCGTCTGCCGCGTCCCGGGCAGCCCGTGCGAGCCCCTGCCCGCGGCCTGGGCCTGCTCGCGCTTCGTCTACGGCAGCGGCGACGGTTGCGACTGCGGCTGCGGCGTCGTCGACCCCGACTGCGCCGTCCCGCTGACGCTCGGCGGCTGCGACTTCAACCAATGCCTCGAGGCCGCGCCGTTCCTCGACGGCGCCGATCCCACCGCGTGCAGCACCGTCCCGCCGCCGCCCGACGCTGGCAATGAAGGCGAAGGCGAAGCACCCGCCGAGGGCGAAGGCGAAGACGACCCGCGGCTCGCTGGTGGCGGTTGCCAGGGCTGCGACTCCGCTGGCAGCGGGTCGCCCTGGGGCTTGCCCCTGGGGCTCGCCTGGCTCTTCGTGGTCGTCGACCGCCGACGACGCCGTCTCAGCTAGCAGGGGCTGACCGCCACGCCGTCACGGCCGGCTGTGCTCTGCCTTTCCGGCGCCGCGGGCGCCGAGGACGTCTCAGAAACCGGCGCGATGAGCACGCCGCCGGCGGGCGCGCTATCGCCCCCGGTGGAGGCCACGATCATGCCGGCGACCCTGCGGGAGGCGGTGCTCGAGCAAAAGCTCGTCGTCGAGGCCGACCTCGTCGCCCTGGAGTCGTGGGCGCCGTACCGCGGGGCTTCGCTGGCCGAGCGCCTCTACCGCTCGGGGCTCGTGGCCGACCAGCACCTCGTCGCCGCCTTTGCCGCCCTCGGCGCCACCGACGCCACCGGCGTGGTCCTGCACGGACTGCCGCTGCCGGCGGCCCTGGGCGCCTTTTCCCGGGCCCTCGCCGAGAAGCACCGGGCGCTGCCGCTGACGGTCGAGAAGCGCCGCCTGGTGGTCGCCCTGCTCGACCCCAGCGACACGACCACCCTCGAGAAGCTCACGTTCACCTGCGGCCTCGTCGTCGAGCCCCGCGCTTGCCGGCCGCGGGTGCTCTTCGAGGCCCTGCACAAGGCCTACGACGTCGTCGCGGTCCGTCCCGATGGCGCCTTTCTCGAATCACGGCGCAGCCGCAGCACGTCGATCGGGCTCGGCTTTGAAGACGCGGCCTTTGACCTGCCGGCGCCATCGACCGACGTCGCCGCCCGCACCTTTGCCCGCACGCTGCGCCAGGGAGGCCACGGCGCGGCCGACGTCGCTCGTTCGCCGATCGCCTCGGCACTGAGCGAAGCGGCTGACGGCATCGACATCGACATCAACGATTCGCAGCCGCCGCTGCGCAAGACGCTGCTCGAACAGCGGGCCCGCGATCTCGGACCGGCGCGCACGCCGATCATCGATCCGAGCGCCCTGCGCGCCGTCACCCAGAACCCGCCGCGCGACCTCGTGGCGGCGCGCGACTCGCTGCCACCCCAGGTGCTCCGCCTGCTGGTGCCGCCGCTGCGCACCTGCGCGTTGTTCCTCGTGCGCAAGAACGTCGCCGTCGGCTGGGACGTGCGCTCCGCCGACGGCACCGTCACGACCGAGCGCGTGCGCGACGTGCTGCTGCCGTTGTCGGCGCCAAGCGTGCTGTCGGAGGCGGTGTCGGGGCGGTGCGCGGCCTTTGGCAACCCGCGCGATCCGACGACGATGGAGCGGACGCTGTTTCGTTTCCTGAAAACGCCGCCGCCGCGGGCCTTTGCAGCGCTCCCGGTGCTCGCCGGCGACGAAGTCATCGCCATCCTCTACGTCGACCGCGATGGCGCCATCGACGACGGCCTGATCGACGAGGTCCGCCGCGCGGGGGCTGCGCTGGGCGACGCGATCGCGCCGTTGGCGGCGGCCGGCACGCTGTTTCCCGCGCCGACCCTGCCGCTGCAGATCGGCTGAGCACCACGGCTGAGCACCACGGCTGACGCACGGCTGACCGCGCACGGCTGGCCTGACGTAGGCCCAGGTGGGAGCCCCTGGGACCGCGGTGCCAGCGGACGTGTCGAGCGTGTTGCCCGCCCGAGAGAGACGTCTGACGACGAAGCT
>JBKJNL010000921.1:0-3767 GCA_046593615.1 Myxococcota bacterium
GATCCGCGCCCGCGAGCTGCTGCTCGGCTTCGCGCTCGAACCCGCGCTGCGCGAGCAGGTGCAGCGCCGACTCGTCGAGCTGTCGGTGCGCGATCGGAACCCGGGCCGGGCCATCGCGCTGTTGCACGACCTGGTGCAGAACGCCCACGACGCCGCTGCCGCTGACGCAAACGGCGCAGCAAACGACGGCGCCAGAGATGGAGCCGCCCTCGCCGCTCTCTGGCAGCAGATCGCCGACCTCGAAGAAGAAGACCGCAAGGACCCGAGTGCCGCCGCCGCCGCCCTTGAGCAGCTGCTCGTGCACGCTCCTGACGACGCTGCTGCCAGCCGCCGCCTGCTGGGCCTGCTGCTTGAGCAGAGCGACGACGACGCCCTGGCCCGTGAGTGCCTGCGTCGCGCTGGCCGCCTGTCGCCGTCGGCCGAGCGCACCGAGCTGTTGCTGCGCGCCGGCGAGGTCGCCCGCCGCCGGGGCCGTCTCGACGAAGCCCGCCGGATCCTGTTGCGCGCGCTGTCGGCGCCGCCGTTCACGCCGACGACGGGGGGCGCCGCCCTCGAGCGCCTCCTCGAGCTGGCCAAAGAGACCGGCAGCCGGCGCCTGGCGATCCGCGCGCGCCTCAAGGCCGCTCGCGTGCTCAAGGTCGACTCGCCCGTCGAGGCCACGCGCCACGCCGCCGAAGCCGGTGGCTTGCTGGCCGGCGTGCTGCGCCGCGTGCGCCTCGCCGTCGCCGCTTTTTCGTTCGCCGAGCGCGTCGCCGTCGAGCGCGGCATCGACGACGACGGCGCCCACTCGCGCATGCTGGTCGAGCTGTTCCGCGCCCTCGGCGATGGCGACAACGCCCGCCTCCGCCTCGATCGGCTGATCAGCCGCGCCGAAGGCCGCGATCGCGCCCGCTTGATGGAGGCCCGCGCCGACATCTCCGCCAACCTGCTGAACGACATCGACGGCGCCATCGCCGACCGCCGTGCGGCCTTGACCGTCGACCCCGCGTTTTCGGCGTCGGCGCGGGCCCTCGTGCGCCTGCTGCGCCAGAAGGGCGACATCCGCGGCGCCATCGACGTCGAGCGCTCGCACGCCGACGCCGCCTCGGCCGGTGAAGCCCGCGGCATCACCTACGCCCGCCTCGCCGGCAGCGCCGACGAAGAGCTCAAAGACCCGGCCCTCGTCGACGAGCTGTGTGCTGTGGCCCTCGAGCTGCGTGACGACGTGGACGTGCGCCGCCGCCAGGTCGCGGCTCGCGAAGCCCTGGCGACGACCGCCCAGATGGCCAGCGGCGAGGGCGGCCCGAATTCGCCTGGGGTCGTTGCACCGTTCATTTTGCGAACTGTGGAATCGTTGCGCGGGCTGCTGTCGATGCCGTTGCCGGCCGACGAACGCCTGGGCCGCGTCCTGCGCTGCGCGACCCTGGAGGAAGAGCTCGCCCAGAACACCGCCGCCGTCCTGACGCTGCAGGCCGCCCTCGCCGACGCCGACATCGTCGCCCTCGACGTCGACAACGCCGCCCGCGACGAGGCCGTCGCCCGCCTGGCCCGCCTGCTCGCGGCCACCGGCCAGTCCAGAGAGGCCGCCCAGCTGGTGCTCGCCGCCCTCGCCGCCCGTCCCGACGGCACCCCCGCACTCGGCACGCGCGCCGCGGCCCTCGAGCGCGCTGGCGCGTGGCTCGACGACGCTGCGCCCCAGACTGCGCTGGCCGGTGCCGAGACCGGTGCCGAGGCTGGTGGCGAGACCGGTGCCGGCGCCGGCGTCGACGACACCGCCCGCCAGGCCCTCGACACCCTGGTGCGGGCCGCCGCCGCCGGGCCGCTGTCGGACGACGGCGAAGCCCGCCGCGCGCGTCTCGCCGAACAGCTCGGCCGCGCCGACGTCGCCGTCATCGCCCTCGATTCGCTCATTTCGAGAAACATCGAAGTGAGGAAGAACTCCGTCCGCCTCGCCGCCGCCGCCGAGCGCAACCACGACCTGCCAAAGGCCCTCGCCAGCTGGCAGCGGCACCTGGTGCACCCGAGTGACGCCACCACCGGTGACGTCGCCAGCGGTGACGTCGCGGACGACGTCGCCGCCTCGGTCGCCGCATGGGTCGCCGTCGAGCGCCTCGCCGCCGCCATCGGCGACGCCGCTGCCCTGCGCAAGGCCGCCGAAGAGCTCGTGCAGCGCGAGGTCGGCGACACCGCCGAACGCGCCGCCCGCGCCGTCGTCGTCGCCAACGACGCCCGCGATCGCGAGCTCGACACCGTCACCGCGCTGCTGTGGCTCGAGCGGGCCCGGGCCCTCGAGTCGACGCGCGCGCGCCGGCAGGATGCCCTGGCGCTGGCCATCACCATCGACGACGAGGTGGCGTTGGCTGTCCTCGACGACATGCATGAGCACGGCGACCCGCTGTCGGCCGAGGAGCGCCGCCGCCGCGCCACCCTGCGCCTGCAGAGAAACGGCGACGTCGACGTGGCCCTCGCCGACATCGCCCGCCTGATCGAGCCGACGGCCGACGGCGCAGGCGGCGAAGCCGCGGCCTCGGTCGACGACCTGCTCACCGTCGTCGCCAGCCGGGCGCCGGGCGCCCTGTTGGCCCAGGTGCTGGCCCGGCCTGCGGGATCGCCGGGCTACGCCGCCCTGCGCGCGGCCCTCGTCGACCTCGACGACCCCCGCCTCGACGACGGCGCCGTCTTTGCGCTCGCGGCCGCCGCCCCCGACGACGAACCCGCTGTGCGGGCCGCCGCGCGCCGCGACCACCAGCAGGGCCGGGCTGCCGCCGCCGCCGACCGACTGCTGGCCCTGGCCGACCGCCGGACCGCTCACATCGACACTTCGGCGAGCAACGAAACGACAGAAATGACCAGCGCGCGGCTGCTGGTCGACGACGCGGCCTCGCTCATCACCGACGCCGGCGGCGCCGCCGTGCTCAAGCGCATCGAGGCCTTGCGGCCGGCGTTCCGTCGCAAGCCGGTTCTGCGCGAAGCCGCCCTCACGGCCCTGCGCGACGTCGAAGCCTGGGACGGCGTCGTCGCCGTGCTCGAAGACGCCGTCGTCGTCGCCGACGACCAGGCCTCACGCCGGGCGCTGCGCCTGCAGCTGGTGTCGGTGCTGCGCGACGGCGTCGACAGCCTCGACGCTGAAGAGCGAGCCGCCGAGCACCTGCAGCAGCTGGTCGACGACGACGACAACGACCGCGAGGCCTGGGGCGAGCTCTTCGAATGCTTCGACCGCCTCAAGGACACCGAGCGCCTGCAAAAGGCCCTCGGCCGCCGCGCCGAGCACGCCGACGGCATCGAGCGCCGCGAGCTGGTTCGCCGCCGCCTCGAGCTCCTGTTGGGCGCCTCGCGCGGCAGCGAAGCGCTGGCTTCACTGCAGGCCGTGCGCGCCGACGCCGACGACGACGCCCTCAAGGATCTCGAGCGCCGCGTCCACCTGGCGACGACGGCGACGGCCGGCGACGCCTCGAGCTTCGCCGGCTTCCTCGACGCCGAGCTGCAGCGCAAGCCGACCCACGGCGACGCCAGCGAGCTGCTGGCGCTGTCGGCCGACATCGTCCCCGCCGGCGGCCGTGTGCGCGCGCACGTGGCGCTGTTGTCGCAAGACGGCTCACGCCGCGCCGACGCCATCTTGTTCAGTTCGCAAGCTGTCGAAACGAGGATCGCCGAGGCCCGTGACGTCGTCGAGCAGGCTCCGGCGGAGCTGCGCCCGGCGCTGTTGCTGGCGATGGCCGCATCGGCCCCGCGCCTCGGCTCGGTGGCCGCCCTGGCCCTCGGCGACGCGCTGTTCGCCACCGCTCACG
>JBKJNL010001016.1:0-6926 GCA_046593615.1 Myxococcota bacterium
ACAGGGCAAAGGCCAACAAGCGGGCGGCGTCGGCGCGGTCGGCGGCGGGGCGCGCGCTGTCGCTCGTCGCGGCCGTGCAGGGTGCGGGCATGCCCCTGGTGTCGAAGCTCTGGTCGAGGCGTCGGCACTCGCTGAGGGCATCTGCGGGCTGCGCAGCGGGCGGAGGAGCGGGCGCCGGGCTGGGCGGAGGAGCGGACCTCGGATCGGCCCGGGCCACCAGCAGCACGAGGAGCAGCGGGCTCATTCGCAGCGGCCCACGCCGTCGTCGCCCGCGCCGCAGGTGCGCAAGACCTGGCCGTCGCAGTCGGCGTCGACGATGCAGCCGTAGCTGTCGGTGCTGAATTCGATGACGGCGTCGGAGCCGCCGACGTTGCTGACCTCGAAACGGCCGGCGTGCAGCACGCTGCTCCAGGTGCCGCCGGGGTTCATGCCCACGGGGTCTTCAAACGCGCCGCTGCGCGCGATTTTGCCGACAAAGGCGGTGCTGCGGCCGTCGCCGAAGTCGTAGGCGAAGTTGATGCCGCAGCCGGGCTCTTGCACGTCGCCGACCACAGTCGTCGCCTCGACTTCCCCGCGCGTGGTGCCGTTCAGCAGGCCGACGAATTTGCGATCGAGGCGCAGGCACCCGGGGGCGGGCGCGCAATCGCCGTTCACGCAGACTTCGCCGTTTTCGCAGACATCGGTGCACGTCACGAGCGCTTCGACCTTGATGTCGCCGGGGCCGCACGAGCCGTCGGGCAGGCACACATCGTCGTCGTCGCGTCCGTCGGCGGCCGCCGCGAGGGCGCAGTCGCGATCGTTGCAGCACTCCTGGCAGCCGACGTGGACGAGGAGGGCGACAAGGGCCAGGGGCATCAGGCGTGACACCCCCGCTAGCTACCCCGGCGCCACCGCCGTCGTAAAGGCAGCACGCCGGGCCCGAGCGGGAGAGCGGGGCCATCGTGGGCTCTGGCGGAAAGAGGTCGAAGTCGCGCCCCGACCGCACGACGGCATACAGTGCTCGACGAGAGAGAGTGCGGCACCGATGGCCGAGCGCTACGGGGACTACGAGCTGATTCAGCAAATCGCCGCCGGCGGAATGGCGGAGATCCACCTCGCGCGTCAGCTCGGTTTCGGCGACCTCCAGGATCTCGAGCTCAACCGCCTGGTGATCATCAAGCGCATGTTGCCGCAGCTCGCGGTGCGCCCCGACTTTGTGCAGATGTTCCTCGACGAAGCCCGGCTGACGTCGAACCTGCAGCACCCGAACATCGTGCGCGTCCACGACCTCGGCGAGGTCGGCGGCAGCTACTTCATCGCCATGGAGCTCGTCGACGGACCCCACCTGGGCTCGATGTTCGCGCACTCCCTGCGGGCCCGGAAGCCGCTGCCCATCGAGCTGTGCGCCTGGGTCTGCGCCCGCGCCGCCGACGGACTCCACTACGCCCACGAGTGCAGCGACCCGGCGACGGGGCTCGCGCTGAACCTTGTCCACCGGGACATCAGCCCCCAGAACATCCTGATCAGCAAGACCGGTGAATCGAAGGTCACCGACTTCGGCGTGGCAAAGGCGTCGAACCAGCAGACAAAGACGCGCACCGGCATCATCAAGGGCAAGGTTGCGTACATGTCTCCCGAGCAGTGTCTCGGCGAGACCCTCGATCGCCGCAGCGACGTGTTCGCCCTCGGCGTCGTCCTCTACGAGCTGCTCACGCGCCGCCGCCTGTTTCGCGACAAGAGCGACCTGTTGATCATGCAGAAGATCACCGGCGAAGACGTGCCGGCGCCGTCGACGTTGAACGTCGCGCTCGACCCCGTCATCGATGGCATCCTCAAAAAGGCGCTGGCCCGCAACCTGGCCCAGCGCTACGGCACCGCTGACGAGATGGCCTCGGACCTCGATGGTTGGCTCGCCGGCCGCGCCGACGAGCGGGGCCTCGCCGGGTGGTTCGAAGAGCATTGCGCCGAGCTCGCGCCGTCGGCGGCGTTGGCCGATGCCGCGGCGTCAGTCACCGCACAGGGCGGCGGGCAGGGCATCCCCGGCGTCAGCGGCAGTGAATCCGAAAAGACCTCGGCGACGCCGTCGTTGTCGTCGGCTGAGACGATGCGGCACCCCGCAGCCGCGGCTGCCGCCGACCTGACGATCCGCAACCAGCGGCCGGCCCACCCGGCCCAGCACCGCGCCGACCCAGTCACCCCGCTCCCGGGCCGGTCGGGCCCGAGCACCCCGCTCCCGGCCCGCTCGGGCATTCCGCTCCCGAGCCGGTCGGGCCCCGTCATCCCGCTGCAGGGCCGCGCCGGGCGCGACGAGCCCACGACGCTGGCGCCGATCCCCGAGTTCGCCGAGCCCAGCCAGGCGGGTCCGTCGGCGCCGGCGCCTGCGGGTCCGCCGCTGCGGTCCACGGTGTCGGTGGCCGAGCGCCCGGATGGCTTGCGCACGGGGCAACCCGAGACCCGGCCCGCCAAGATGCGCGCGCCGAACCGCCCCTGGCTGCGTGTCGGGCTGGCCGGTGGCGCCATCGCGGTGCTGCTGGCCGTCGTCGTCGGCGTCGGCGTCTCGCAGGGCAAGTCCGGCGCAGCAGCTGGTGGCGGAGTCGTGGGCGTTGCGGACGGCGGCGTTGTCGGTGGCGGCGGGAACGCCGGCATCGTCGCAGGGGCCGCCACCGTCGCCCCCCTCGTCGCCCCCACAGCCCCGGCGGGCGCCACCGGCAAGCTGAAGGTCGAGACCATTCCGCCCAACGTCGCGATCATCGTCGGCGACCGCGTCGTCGGCCGATCGCCGATCGAGATCGACGTGCCCGCGGGCCCGGCGGTGGTGCAGGCCCAGTTCACCGATCAGCCCGTGCGCAGCGTCGACGTCGACGTCCCCGCCGGCGGCAACCTCGGCGTGCTGATCAAGGCCTGGGTGCCGCTGGTCGTGCGCTCGACGCCGCCGCGGGCCAAGGTGCGCGTCGACGGGCAGCTGCGCGGCGAGACGCCCTACCAGCAGAACCTGCTCGTCGAGCCCGGCGTCGTGGTCAAGCTGCGCCTCGAAGCCGCCGGCATGCAGCCATGGGAAGAATCCGTCGTCGCCGAGCCCGGCAAGCCGCTCGTCGTCGAGGTCCGCCTGGTTGCCGTCGAACGGGGTGCTCCGCCGCCGCCGCGCGCCGTCGAGTACGGGGCCCTCGGCGTCAAGACGACGCCGTGGACGAACATCAGCTTTGGCGACGAGCAGTTCGGCAACGAGGCTTTCCAGGCCCGCAAGGTAAAGGCCGGCCGGCAGATCCTCGTCGTCACCAACCCGAAGTTCGGCATCAACGAGTCGCTGGCGGTGACCGTTCCCAAAGACCGCCACACCCGCGTCGTGCTGCGCTTCGACGAGTCGGGCAGCGGCAAGCTCACCTACAAATCAATCGAGAACTTGCCGCTCGCAGACCGGTGACGAGGGTGTCTCGAGCAGCAGGAGACGAGATGGCCACCAAGAAGCCCGCGACCGATGATTCAAAGAAGAAGAAGCCGGAGAAAGAGCCGGTGAAGACGCAGATGCAGGGCGAGAGCGGCGACGACGACCTCGGCTACGACCCGAAGATCATCCCGACCGAAGACATCCCTGACGAGTGAGCGATGACGAGCCGGTTGGGCAGGGCGCAGGTGTGACCGGCGTCGCCGTCTGCCGCAGCGACGACGAGGGAACAGATCGGCGCGTGACGCTGTCCGTTGAGGATGGCCATGCGCAGCCTCCCCATCCTCGACAACCTTGACGACATCCGCATCGCCAGCCCGTGCAACGCCGATTGGAACGGCATGAAGGCCGTCGCCGGCAGCGCCGGCGACGCGCACGGCCGGGCCCGCTTTTGCGGCTCGTGCGAAAAGAACGTCTACGACCTGTCGTCGATGACCCGCGTCGACGCGATGGCGCTCATCGAGCGCCACGAGGGCAAGTGCTGCGTGCGCTTCTACAAGCGCGCCGACGGCACCGTGCTCACCGAGGACTGCCCCGTCGGCTTTCGCGCCGCCGTCCGCCGCGCGCACCTGAAGGCCCTCGGCGGCATGGCCACGTGCGCTGGCGCCGTCGCCGCGGTCGTCGCCTTTTTGCTCGGCAGCGCGAACCCCATCAGCAAGCGCCTTGGCACCTTTGAGCAAGAGCACCACGCCACCGCAGGGCTCGTGGCCGCGCCGATGATGGGCGAGCCGCCCATGCCACAGGAACTCCCACAGGCGACGACGCCGTCGGACCCGACCACAGACGCGCCGGCCATGGGCGGCGTGCGCATGTCGCCGCCGACGCGCCAGCGGCCCGACAAGCCAAAGATGGGCAAGGTCGCCCGCCCGGCGGTCGTCGACGCGCCCCACGTCGAGATGGGCGATGTGCTCGTGCCCTGACGGATCTGCCGTCGGACTGGCGACCACGGGGGGGGGATCGGCACCTTATGGGGGTGACGGGCATCGAGATCCTTCTGGTCCTCGGCGGCGGCTGTGCTTCCTGCGTCGGCGGCATCCTGCTGTGGATGTTCACCGTCGAACGGAAAAAGGCAGCGCTGCTCGACGCGATCAGCCGCGATTTCCGCGTGCTCGCCGAGCGCGCCGGCAACATCGACAAGCCGGTCGGCCTGACGCTGCAGGGCCGCGGGTCCGTCGTCGACGTCGACGCGGTCGTGCGCGGCGACCACCCGCTCTGGCACGTGCGCAGCACCGATGCCAGCTGCACCGAGGACAGGCGCACCGAGGACAGGCGCACCGAGGACAGGCGCGGCGACGGCGTGTTCGTCGTCGTCGACGTCGACTGGGTCGACGCCGTGCGCGAGGCCCGCGGGCTGGTGTTGGTCGAGCAGCTGACGCCGCGGCTGATGGTGCTCTCCGACGACGTCGACGCCGCTCGACTGCGCCTGGAGCGCCGCGGCGCCCGCGAAGACCTGTGCTCGGTGTTGTTGTCGCCGACGCCGGCGAAGTGCCTGGTCGCCGCGGGCGGGTCGGTGTTCCTCGAGCTGCCGCGCGAAGGGCTGCGGCCCATCGACGTACACGACGCCCTGCTGCGCCTCGACGACGCCGTGGCCGTCGTCGCGGGGCGTCCGGTGGATCGCTCGCGCGGGGTCGCCGCCGACGTCGGCGCGCACGCACCGTCGGGCGGGCCCATCGCGGTTGCCACCCATCGGCTTGCTTGACGGCCGTGCTGGCCGTGCTTGCCGTGCTTGATCCGTTGGCCGCCTCGGGTGCAACGTGCCCGTGCCTGCGACGACGATGATCCCGTCGGCGGCAGTGGTCGGCGGCAGTGGTCGGCGACAGTGGTCGGCGGCAGTGGAGGTCAGTTGTGCGCAAGCAGGACCGCGAGCGGATCCTCACCGACGTGGTGAACCGCGTCGTCGAGCATCGGGTGGCGGCATCGACCGGTGAAGGGGCGGGCGCGCAGCTCGACGAGGTCGTCGCCGACAGCATCTACCACGAGCTCCGCAGGCTGAAGGGTGGTGACGACGACGAAGCCGCCTTCTGGCGCGAGCTGCGCGACGGTGTGTCGTCGTCGTCGCAGCGGGAGCTGACGTCGGCGGTGCGTCGCATCGTGCGCCGCTACGCCGAAGAGATCTGCGGCCGGTTCGACGAGCGCGTCTACGACGCTGTCACCCGCGCCGGCGAGCCCGTCATGGGCTTGCTGTTGAACGCGGTGTCGCCGAAGCGCCTCATCGAAGGACTCGGAGCACTCGGCGCCGGCAAGCGTGATGGCGGGGGGCCCGGTCCGCTGGAGGCCTTCCCCGGCGTCGACAAGAGCATCGTCGTGCAGGGCCAGGTCGCGCAGCTGAAGAAGCTGCGCGAGCGCGGGACCATCCTGCTCGTGCCCACGCACGTCAGCCACATGGACTCCATCGCCGTCGGCTGGGCGCTGTGGCGCATGAAGATGCCGCCGTTTCTCTACGGCGCCGGCCTGAACCTGTTCAGCAATCCCGTGCTCGGCTTCTTCATGCGCAACCTCGGGGCGTACACAGTTGATCGGCGGAAGCAAGATCCACTCTATAGGGATGTGCTCAAGGAATACGCGCAGCTGACCCTCGAGAGCGACTACGACAACATCTTTTTCCCCGGCGGCACCCGCAGCCGCTCCGGCGCGCTCGAAAAGAAGCTCAAGCTCGGGCTGCTCGGCACCGGCGTCACGGCCTACGTCCACAACCTGAAGAAGAAGAAGCAGAAGGATCGGCTGTTCATCGTGCCGGCGACGCTGTCGTTCCAGCTGGTGCTCGAGGCCGAGACGTTGATTGATGATTTTCTGCAAGAAGTCGGCAAATCACGATACATCATCACCGATGACGAAGCTTCGCGCCCGAAGCGCATCCTCGAGTTCCTGACGCAGATCTTCTCGCTCGACTCGAAGATCTATTTCACCGTCGGCCAGGCCCTCGACCCCTTTGGCAATCCCGTCGACGAAGACGGCAACAGCCTCGACCCCAGAGGCCGCGTCGTCGACCCGCGCGACTACGTCGTGAGGAATGGCGAGGTCGTTTTCGACGCCCAGCGCGACGCCGAGTTCACCCGTGAGGTCGGCGAGCGCATCGTCGACAGCTACGCCCGAGACACAGTCATCCAGGCCACGCACCTCACGGCGCATGCGGCGCTGCTGCTGCTGCGGCAGAAGAACCCGACGACCGACCTGATGCGGCTGCTGCGCGCCGGCGGCAAGGTCGACGACCTTTCGTTGCGCGACGTCTACGCCGAGGTCGATCGGCAGCTTGAAGAGCTGCGCCGCTTGCGAGCGCGAGGTGGGGTGCGGCTCGCGCCCCTGCTCGAGACCGCCCTGCTCGCGAGCGGTGGGGCTGACGACGTCGTCGCCGACGCCCTCAAGCACTTCTCGACCTACCACACGCGGGCGGCGCTCACGCGGCGCGGTGATCGGCTGTTTCCGACCGACCGCGGACTGCTTTTCTACTACTCGAACCGGCTCGAGGGCTTCGGCCTCGAGCGCGCGCTCGGGCTCAAGCCGGCGT
>JBKJNL010000040.1:0-4081 GCA_046593615.1 Myxococcota bacterium
TTTCCGACGTCGCGCGACGAGCTCGTCGAGGCCGTCGCCCTCGTCGACGCCGTCAACACCGGCGACCTCGATCAGCTGATCATCCCCGAGGGCGCCAGCGACGTGCTCGCGCAGCACATCGTCGCCGCCGTGGCCGCCGCCGGCGACGACGGCATCGCCATCGATCGCATCTGCGAAATCACGCGGCAGGCCTGGCCCTACCGCGACTTTGACGACCAGCGCATCGAAGAGGTCATCGACCTCGTCGCCGCCGGCGTCGACACGCCCCGCGGCCGCCGGGGCTCGTGGCTCTACAAAGACACCACCACGCGCATGCTGCGCCCGCGCAAGGGCGCGCGCCTGGCGGCGCTGACGTCGGGCGGGGCCATCCCCGACCTCGGCGAATACACCGTCGTCGAAGAGCCCGGCGGCCTCACCGTCGGCAGCGTCCACGAAGACTTCGCCATCGACAGCATGCCCGGCGACATCTTTCAGCTCGGCACGACGTCGTGGAAGATCGCCCGCGTCGAGCGCGGCGTCTTGCGCGTCACCGACGCCCGCGGCCAGCCGCCGACGTTGCCGTTCTGGGAAGGCGAAGGCCCCAGCCGCAGCCTCGAGCTCTCGGCCCACGTCGACGTCGTCCGCGACATCGCCGCGCAGATTCTGGTCGGCGGCGGCGACGAAGCCGACGTCGCCCACGCCTACGTCGACCGCTTCCGCCTGCTCTGGCCCGCTGCGCGGCAGCTGGCGCAATACCTGTGCGCCGCCCACGCAGCGCTCGGGTGCCTGCCGTCGGCCAACCACGTCGTCGTCGAGCGCTTCGACGACGGCCTCGGCGGCAGCCACATCGTCTTTCACGCCCCCTTCGGCGCCCGCGTCAACCGCGCCTGGGGCCTGTCGCTGCGCAAACGCTTCTGCCGAACCTTTGACTTCGAGCTGCAGGCCGCGGCCACCAACGACGGAATTCTTCTCTCGGTCGGCGCGGTCTCCGGCGTCGACCTCTCGTTGGTTCCCCGCTTCGTCAACTGCAAAACCGTGCGCGATGTGCTGGTGCAGGCCCTGCTGGTGGCGCCGATGTTCGGCACGCGCTTCCGCTGGAACGTCACCCGTTCGCTGACGGTGCTGCGCAACCGCGCCGGCAAGCGCGTGCCGCCGGGGCTCCTGCGCATCGCCGCCGAAGACATCTTGATTGCGCTGTTTCCCGAGCAGGTGGCCTGCGCCGAGAACCTGCCCGGCGATCGCGAGGTCCCCGACGACGTGCTGGTGCGCCAGACCGTCCACGACTGCCTGCACGAAGTGATGGACCTCGATGGCCTGGTGAACGTGCTGCAAGGCCTCGAGAGCGGCGCCATCCAGGTCACCTGCCTCGAGCGCTTGTCGCCGTCGCCGCTGGCGCAAGAGCTGCTGACGGCGCGGCCGTGGGCCTTTCTCGACGACGCGCCCCTCGAAGAGCGCCGCGTGCAGGCGATCATGGGCCGGGCCCAGGCCTCGGCGCACCTCGACGACGAGACCGTCGCCCTCGACCCCCTCGCCGTGCAGGCCGTGCTCGACGAGGTCCACCCCGACGTCGACAGCGAAGACGAAGCCTGGGACGCCCTGCTGGTCTTTGGCGCGGTCCGCCGCGACGAGCTGGCGATCCTCGGCGGGCCGCGCTTCGCGGGCTTCGCCGACGCTGTCGTCTTGAAAGGACGGGCCGTCGAGCGCGGCGGTGTCTTCGTCGCCGTCGAACGCGCCGCCTTGTTCACCGCGCCCACGCATGAGCTGCTCATGCCGATCCTGCGGGGGCGGCTCGAGATCCACGGGCCGCGCCCGCTGCGCGCCCACCTCGACGATCTCGCAATCGACGAAACATTGGTGCGGCTGGCTCTTGAACAGCTGGTCCGCGAAGGCACGGCCCTGTCCGGACATTTCGTCGGCCCCCCCGTCGTCGAATTTCCCGAGGCCGCCGACGGCGACGACGAAGCCGGGCCACCGCTGGCTTTTGTTTCGATGCCTGTCGAAGCGACGATCTGGAGTCGGCGCCTCGTCGCCCGCACCCGCCGTCGCATGCTTGAGCGGCTGCGCGCCGAGATCGATCCGGTCTCGCAGCAAGACCTGATGCGCTTCTTGTTCCAGCACCACGGCGTGGCCGGCTCCGACCGCGGCGACGTCGACCAGCGCCGCGGCCGCGACGGATTGCACACCGTCCTCAGCACCCTCGACGGCGTCAACGCGCCGGCGGCGGCCTGGGAGAGCGACATCCTGCCGGCCCGCGTCGGCGGCTACGACACCGGCGACCTCGACGGCCTGTGCCTGTCGGGCGACGTCGTCTGGCGCTGCCGCCCCGGTGAAAAAGCCGGCGGTGCCCTGGCCCGGGCCACGGCGCTGACCTTTCTCGACCCCGACACCGCCGCCTGGTGGCCGGCGACCACCGCTCGCGACGAGAGCGACGAGCCGCTGTCGTCGTCGGCAAAAGCCATCGAGCAGGCGTTGGTGGCGCGCGGGCCGAGCTTCTTTCGCGACCTGCAAAAAGAGACGCGCCAGCTGCCCAGCCAGCTCGAGCAATCGCTGCAAGAGCTCATCGGCGCCGGCGTCGTCGTCGCCGACGGCTTCGCCGCCGTGCGGGCGCTGGTGCGTCCGGCGAAAGAAAAAGAGCGCATCCGCCGCGCGCAGAGAGCCCGGCCCGTGTTCGGCACCGGCTTCGACGTCGCCGGCCGCTTCTCGCTGGTGCCGTCGCCCGTGGCGATCGCCGACGACGAACGCTTCGATCACGTGGCCCGCTTGTTCCTGCGGCGCTACGGCGTGGTCTTCCGACGGCTGGTCGAGCGCGACCCGGTGGCGCCGCCGTGGCGCGACCTGCTGCTCGCGCTGCGCCGCATGGAGGTGCGCGGCCTGGTGCGCGGCGGTCGCTTCGTCGCCGGCTTCACCGGCGAGCAATTCGCGCTGCCCGAGGTGGTCTCGGCGCTGCGGGCCATCCGCCGCAAGCCGAAGAGCAAAGATCGCGTCGTGCTCTCGGCCGCCGACCCGCTGAACCTCACCGGCGTCGTCTTGCCCGGACCGCGCATCCCGGGCCTCACCGGCCACCGCTTGATGTTCGAAGACGGCGTCGTCGTCGCCGTCTTCGACCACAACGGCACCCGTTTGCTCGACGATTCGTTGACCCTCGAAGTCAGCGAAGTGTCGTTGGCGTTGCGCAAGAAGCCGCGGCGCTCGCTGCTGTCCGCCTCGGCAACCTGAAGCCGGGCCGGGGCGGATCCGGATCAAGGTGGACAGCTTGGTTACCGATGCGTAGGTTACGAGTGCGTAGGTTACCGCTACGTAGTCGTCACTTGCCTGGAGGCAGCCATGTACTTGTTCGCCTGTGTCGCCGTCTTTTTCGTCGCCTACCTCTTGAACATTGTCGTCATCACGGTCGGCTACCACCGGGGCCTCGCCCACCACGCGGTGCGCCTGCACCCGGCGGCGCGGCGCTTCGTCGTCACGGTCGGCAACTGGATCACGGGCATCGACCCAAAGGCCTGGGTGGTGATGCACCGCCTGCACCACGAGCACTCCGACACGCCCGACGACCCGCATTCACCCGTCAACGTCGGCGTGCTGGGCATCGCGCGCGAACAGCTGCGCAATTACGAGCGGGTCATCGTCGGCCTCGCCCGAGGCAAGCCCGAGCTGGCCCGCTACACAAAAGACCTCGACTTCCCCTTGAACCCGCTGACCACGCGCGGGCTGTGGTTCATCCCCTACGTCGTGCACGCGGCCATCGGCGCAGCGCTCGCCATCGGCGTCGGGCCGCTGCTCGGGGCGGCCTACTTCTTTGGGATGATGAGCCACCCCGTGCAGGGCGGCCTGGTCAACGCGTTCGGCCACGCCGTCGGCGGTCGCAACTTCGACACCGGCGACAACAGCCGCAACAACCACCTGGTCGCCTGGTTGATCCTCGGCGAAGGCTTTCAGAACAACCACCACCACGCGCCGGCGTCGGCGCGCTTCTCGTGGGCCCGCAACGAAGTCGACCTCGGCTACGGCGCCTGCCGGGTGCTTGAAGCGGTGGGCGTGCTTGAGATTCAGCAGGCGAGCCTCTTGCCCCGCCAAAGGCGATCGGCGGACCTGTTCGACTTCGGCG
>JBKJNL010000097.1:0-4497 GCA_046593615.1 Myxococcota bacterium
CCGGCGAGCGGGCGGCGCTCACCGGATCCGGAGGCAACCGCCCTGCTGGATCTCGAAGCCGTGCGGGCCGCACAGGCCGTCGTGGCCCGTGAACAAGAGGCAGCGGCGCAGGCCCAGAGGCGGCCGCCGACCAACGTGTCCGGCCGCGGCGGCGTCCGCGGTCTCGACGACAAATAGCGAGCAACACCCGGCTCGGTGCCCGATCGAGCCCGTGAGACAAACTGGCTCAAGTCAAGCCAGATCGACCGCTCGCTCGCCACAATTCTTCTTCATCCCGAAGAACCTAAATAACAACCTCCAAATCACGCGAGGTTGCCAGCAGATCTGCGCGTTGCGAAGCCGTTGACGTGGTCGACATCCTCGCAAGCCTGCACAGAAACCCACCCCTGAACGGTAGAGCCATGTGCGCGGGTGTTTCGCCGGCGCACCCCAGGGATGGTGGTCGCATGCAGATGAATGGCTATCCTTTGTATGAGCGGCGCCCGACCCTGAACATTCGTTCTGGCTCAGGCACACCGCTCTCCCTCGTCCAGGGGTCGGTGTTGGAGTTCGTGCGGGAGCCTTTGGCTGTTCCTTCGTTGGTCCGACCGGACCACGAACGCGACGTGCTTTACGTCCGGTTGACCGCGGGCCGCACCGCCGCCTCGCGCGTGATCGCGGTGCTCCCCGACGCCGGCAGCGCCGTCGCCACCATCGTCGAACAGGCCCGCGAGCGCGGTGAGCCCGTGCACCGCGCCGTCGTCGTCGGCATCGATGTGCTGCTCTCGGCCCCCGACAGCTCTCCTGGCCTCGAAGACGCCCGCGCCGCCTTTGTCGACGTGCTGCGGGCCCTGACCGACGCTGGCGTGCCCTTCTTGTGGCGCACCCGTGCCGGCATCGACGCCGGCGGGCTGCCCCCCGGCATCGCCCATGCTCTCATCGCTGCGGCCCGGCTGTGCACCGTCGAGCTCGGCATCGCCACCGTCGACGACGACGACAGCCGCGCCCTCGAAGGCGACCAGGCGACGTCGGCGTCGGCGCGCCTGCGCCTGGCCAGCTCACTCGTCGCCCGCGGCGTCGCCGTGCGGGCCCTCGTCGACCCGCTGGTGCCGATGCTGACCGACCAGCAGGCGCCCCTCGATGACCTCGTCTCGGCCCTCGCCGCCGCCGGCGTGAAGAAGCTCGGCGCCCGCTACATCACGCTGACCCGCGAGCGCGCCAAGGTGATCGCCGCCCGCCTGGCGGGCATGCAAAAGGCGTTGCTGCAGGGCGTGTTCGCCGACGAGCCGTGGCGCAACGTCGACCACGACCACAGCGGACCGCGCGAGCTGCACAAGCGCATCCCCGCGGCGCTGCGGCAGCGCGGCCACGAGCGCCTCATCGAGGTCGGCGCCCGCCACGGCGTCATCGTCGAGGTCCTCGACCCCGTCGACGATCGCGAGCTGCAGGCGCTGCACGAGCCGACGTCGACAAAGGCGCCGAAGCAGCTGCGCGTTCGCCCGCAGCTCGACCTGTTCCAGCAAAAGAAGCGCTGAGCTCCGCCGCTCGCGCGGCATCGAGCGCGAGCGCCGTTGATTCGCCTGCACCAGATTTTCCTCGTCGTCGTCGAGCAGCCAGCCGGCTCGTCGCCTTTCTTTCTCCTCGTCAATCGTCGTCGTTGGTCCTCGTCCTTGTCCTCGTCGGCGGGGCTCGCGCGGGGACCGCCATCGTGGCAACACCGGGCATGATTTCCATGAAGAGCCGCCTCTGGGTCGCCCCTGCGCTCGTGATCGTCGCCGTCGGTGGATGTGACTGCGATCCCGAGCCCCTCGACGACATCATCTGCGACTTCACCGTCGCGGCCCTCGGCGGCGCCGAGGTCGACTTCGGCTCCGTCGAGGTCAACGGCGCCGGCAGCGAGCGCAGCTTCGTCATCGAGAACACCGGCAACCGCCAGCTGACCGACATCGCCGTCACCTTTACCGGCAACGGCGACCAGTACGACGTCGACGTCCCCGCCGACCTCATCGTCTCGCCCAACGACACCGAGTCGCTGATCGTGGCCTTCCGGCCGACGCGCGAGACCGTGCTCAACGCCGAGATGCGCATCAGCCACCCCGACCTCGGCGCCAACGGATGCCCCGTCCGCACCATCTCGCTGCGCGGCGAGGGTGTGGCGCAGCCCATCGTCGACGCCGGCTTCCCCGACGCGGGCTTCGAAGACGGCGGCTTCTTCGTCGACGGCGGCGTTGCAGACGGCGGCTTCATCGGCGAGCCCGACGGCGGCGTGATCCTGCCGCCGAACGCGGTGTGGAAGGCCTACGGCGGCTTCGAAGAGGCCCGTGCCGGCTTCGCCACCGTCGAGCTGCTCGACGGCAGCCTCGCGGTCATCGGCGGCTACGGCGAAAACGGACAGGTGCTCGACTCCATCGAGCGCTTCGATCCGGCCACCGGTCGCTCGCGCGTCACCGCCCGCATGGCCCAGGGGCGCGCCGAGCCCGGCGCGGTGATGCTCGGCAACGGCAGCATCGCCATCGTCGGCGGACGCACCCAGCCCACCGGCGGCGTCGTCGTCACCACCGTCGAAATCTACGTGCCGAACGCCCCGCCGGTGGCCGACGTGCTGCAGTGCCCGGGCGCGCAAGCCGTCGGCGGCGTCTGCAGCGACAACAGCCTGGGGTTCCTCACCGCGCCGCGCATCAACCCCATCGTGACCGCGCTCGGCGGCAACAGCATCGCCGTGGCCGCCGGCAAGACCCTCGACGGAAACGGCTTCGAAGTCGCCCTCGCCGGCGGCGACATCGTCGACGTCCTCGCCGGCACCACCGCGCCCATCACCGGCATCGGCGCCCGCCTCGACGAAGCCCGCGTCACCGGGCCCGACGGCAGCTTCCTGCTCATCGGCGGACGCAACGCCGCCGGAACCCCCAGCCTCGACGTCGTCCGCTTCGACGGCGCCGCCCGCACCGCCGGCGTCGACCTCAGCCTGCCGTCGTCGCGCGCAGCCGCCGGCGCAACCCTGCTGGCCACCGGCGACGTCTTTGTCAGCGGCGGCACCGGCGGCACCGGCGTGGCGCTCGGCGACGCCGTCCTCATCAACGACGCCTTTGGCGCGGCGCCGGCCATTGAGCCGCTCACGGTGCGCCTCGAGCCGCGCGTGGCGCCGATCGTCGTGGCCCTGCCGAGCGACTTCATCGTCATCGCCGGCGGCCTGCCCGAGCAGGTCTTTGGCAAAGACGACGACGAGAGCGTGGTGCCATTGACGTCGGCCGAGGTGCTCGTGCCCTTCGGCGCCGGCTTCACGCGCCTGGCCACCGACAACGACCTCGCCCAGGGCCGCGTCGGCGGCGCGGCCGTCATCACTGGAGAGGACGACGACGTCATCACCTACGTCGGCGGCTACGCCACGCAGCCGCGCAAGACGCCGCACCCGCACGCCGAGCAGTTCGCCTTTGTCGACAACCGCTTCTTCTCGTTCGGCCTGATGGGCCCGGGCACCGCGCTGACCGCGGCGGCGATCTTCGAGGTTTCGAACGCGGCCCTCGTCTCCGTCGGCGGCGTCGACCCGCACACCGGACAGACGTCGTCACGGGTGCGCGCGTTTGACGCCATCGGCGGCGTCTTTGTCGAGGCCGCCGCCCTGCGCGCGCCGCGCCGCGACCACACCGCGACCTCCATCGCCGCCGACCTCGTCGTCGTCATCGGCGGCCGCGATCAGAACGGCAACGTGCTGTCATCGGCCTCGATCCTCGACGTCGACGGCGCCGACATCCCGTTGCCCGTCGCCCTGCGCCGGCCCCGCGCGCAACACACAGCCACGCTCTTGCCCGACGACGCCGGCCTCGGTGACAACGTCATCCTGCTGTGCGGCGGCGTCGGCGCCGGCGGCGAGCCGCTCGACACCTGCGAGGTCTTCACGGCGCCAGACAACCCGCGCGATCCGCAGACGTTCGCCACGGCGTCGTTTTCGCTCGCGGGCGGACGCATGTCGGCCGGACGCGTCGGCCACACGGCCACGCTCTTCGAGAGTGGCGAGGTGCTGCTCGTCGGCGGTGGCGACATCGAGCTCGACCAGGTCAACGCCGACATCTTCATCCCCGACGTCGCCGACCCGCGTCTGGTGCGCACCAACGTCCCGCAGCAGGCCCGCCGCGATCACGCCGCCATCAACATCGGCGGCGGCCGCGTCCTCATCGTCGGCGGCGACGTCTTTGCCGGCGGCGTGGCGCCGACGCGATCGGCCGAGGTCTTCAGCCGCAACGCCGAGTCCTTTGTCGCCGTCGAAGACATGGAAGAGCCGCGGACGAAGCCGGCGACGTTCCTGCTGCTCGGCGGCAGCGTGCTGGTCTCGGGCGGCACCAAGAGCCTGGGTCAGAGCGGCTTCCCGTTCATCTCGGTGATCGAGAGCGAGCTCTACACGCCCGGCGCCACCGGCCTCGGCACGTTTGACGCCATCGAGGTCCCCCTCAGCTACGGCCGCTCCGACTTGTTGCAAGCCGACACCTTTGGCCGCGCCGTCGTCGTCGGCGGCAGCCACAG